>NZ_BCBO01000014.1:0-72740 GCF_001320835.1 Pseudomonas sp. NBRC 111138
GCGCAGCGGCCCCAAGATCCTGGGAGCGCTTCGCACTCCAGCGGGAGCAAGCTCCCTCGCCACAAGATTACCGGTTACTTGCATTGGGGCAATCAATGCCAGCTCCAACATTCAGCGCCGTGCCAGCCTGGCGGCCAGTGCCTTGGCCTGCAGCGCCACATCGGTCACCGCCGTACTCTCCCACCACATGCCCCGCAACGGCGGCCCCATGGCGAACAGTCGCTGGCTGACCTCGCCGCGAGCATCCAGCACCGCCCCCGTTGAATCCGCCGCAATCCCCAGCGCCAGCGGCCCAGGTTGGATCAACCCGCGCTTGAGCAGTTGCTGCGGTAAAGGACGGGCCACCCGGCGCCAGTCGTATTCGATGCCGCTGGAATTGATCAGCGCAGCGCCCAACATCTTGGTGATCACATCCTCGCCACGGTAGCGCACCGCAATGGCAACCCCCTTCTGCGACGGCACCAAGCCCTTGAACGACGCCGCCTGAATCCGCAACCGCCCTTGCCCCTGCAACCGCGCTACCAACTGCGCACTCAAGGGCGGCGAACGGTGGTGATGGCTTTCCCACCAAGGCCGTACATGCCGAACGAACTGGCGCTTCTGGGCCTCACTGGCCTGGCTCCACAGCCGCGCGATATGCCCGCGCACCGTGTCCAGCGGCGCCTGCCAGTCTGTGCCTTGCCCCAACGCGAGCTGGCATTGGCGTCGCACCTCACGCAGCAATTGTCGGGGGCTGCTCAGGCTGTGGTCAGCGGCGAGGAAGTCGTCCCAGCTCGGCGGTTGCCGACGTACATGGGGCAACAAGCCGTGGCGCGAAAAAACCTCGATAGGCCCGCGATGGCCGGCCTGCTCCAGGGAGACCACGGCATCGACCATGGTCAGGCCCGAGCCGATGATCAGCACGGTCGATTGTGGGTCGAGCCGGGTCATCGCGGGTACATCCCAAGGGTCCAACGCGGCGGCATTCAATCCTGTGGACTCGGTCTGCGGAGTGCGCGCAGCAGGGAACATGCCGGTGGCCAATACCGCACAGGCGCCGCGCAGTTGCTCGCCAGTATCGAGGGTCAACAACACCGAGGTGGCATCGACTTGCAGGTCTACCCCTTCGGCGCGGATGTGCTCGACGCTCGATGTAGAAAGCGCCTTGGCTTGTGCCAGACGCTGCTGCGCGTACAAGCCGAAAAGCCCCCGTGGCGGGAACAGTTCGCTGATAGGCACATGCTGTTGGTTCGACTCGGGCCATCCGCCGGCGCTGATGTAGTCGGTGAGCCATTGGGTCAGGTCGTCGGCATTGTCCGGGTCAACGCTCATACGCGCCGCATTGCCGTTCAGCGTATGGCCCAGTTCGACCGCGCTGTAGGCTTCGCCGCGCCCCAACTCAGCACGGGGTTCGACTATCAGGATACGCCGCGTGCCCGGCAGGCGAAGCAGTTGCACGGCCAGCATCGTGCCGCTCAGGCCACCACCGATGATCAGTACATCTGCAACGCGGGTGGATTCACTCATGCCAGTTCGCCCTTATTGTTGCTCAAATCACCACATTTCGAACAAACCGTACCGCCGCATTTCCATCATTGCGATAAGCATGGGGCTGGTGGCTGGCGAACATAAAGAACTCTCCAGCCTTGATGACAGTTTCCTGATCACCTATCACCAGCGTCAGGCTGCCCTCGAACACAAACAGTTGTTCGCTCCACCCTTCCAAGTCAGGGTCCGGGCAATAACGGTCACCGGGCTCAAGCCGCCACTCCCATAGTTCGACCTCACGCCGTGCCGTAGCCTTGGCCAGCAACACCGCCTTACTGCCGACAATCTCGCCCGCCCAGGCCAGCTCATTGATACGGCTGTGGTCGCGCACATCCGGCGCCTGGATCAGATCACTGAACGCCACGTCCAACGCTTCGGCGACACGGTCCAGGGTCGACAGGCTGACGTTCTTCTCTCCCGCTTCTATCGCCACCAGCATGCGCCGGCTGACACCGGATTTTTCCGAGAGCGCGGTCTGGCTCAAGTCGGCGGCATGGCGCAGGCGACGAACGTTCTGGCTGACGTGCTGCAGGACCGAAGCCCGTTGCGGATTTTCTTTGTGCACTATATTGCTCAATAGGTGGGTGTGCGCAGTATACTGCCCAGCGTGCGGCGCATTGTGCGGTCCGTGCTTTCCCCTTGCAAGACCGAGCCGCCATGACCGCCCCGAACTCCCCTTCGCGTTTCAACCGTTTCAGTAAAGCCGAATGCATCCTGGTGGTGATCACCATGATCTGGGGCGGCACCTTTTTGCTGGTGCAGCACGCCATGGCGGTCAGCGGGCCGATGTTTTTTGTGGGGCTGCGCTTCGCGGCAGCGACGATTGTGGTGGGGTTCTTTTCCTTGCGCACCCTGCGCGACCTGACCCTGTTCGAATTGAAGGCCGGGGTGTTTATCGGGGTGGCGATCATGTTCGGCTACGGTTTGCAGACCATTGGCCTGCAAACCATCTTGAGCAGCCAATCGGCGTTTATCACCGCCTTGTATGTGCCGTTCGTACCGCTGTTGCAGTGGCTGGTGCTTGGCCGTCGCCCCGGCTTGATGCCCAGCATCGGCATCATGTTGGCGTTTGCGGGGTTGATGCTGTTGACCGGCCCGGCGGGGGCCTCGCTGAATTTCAGCGCGGGTGAAATCGCCACCTTGATCGGTGCAGTGGCCATAGCGGCCGAGATCATCTTGATCAGCGCATTTGCCGGCCAGGTGGATATTCGTCGGGTGACCGTGGTGCAACTGGCCACCGCTTCGGTGCTGTCCTTCATGATGGTGGTGCCCATGGGCGAGGCGTTGCCGGGCTTTTCTTGGCTGTTGCTGTTCAGTGCCGTGGGCCTGGGCTTGACCAGTGCGGTGATCCAAGTGGCGATGAACTGGGCACAGCAGAGTGTCTCGCCAACGCGGGCGACGTTGATTTATGCCGGTGAGCCGGTGTGGGCAGGCGTTGTGGGGCGAATCGCCGGGGAGCGGTTCCCACCGATCGCGATGCTGGGCGCGGTGCTGATTGTGGTGGCGGTGATTGTGAGTGAATTGAAGACGAAGGGGCAGAAGGCCGTTGAGTTGGCAGAGGCGTTGGAGGAGGAGCGGCAGGGGTAGTTTGCGATCAACGGTAACCACGATGCGAAGCGAGCCGCTCTTGATCTTGCTCTTGATCTGCTTGTGATCTTGATCTCAGGCGCTCCGTTAAACCACGCTGGCCGAGCGCAGGCTTGAATCCGTGGGTAACCCGCCAGGACGCCGGGTTAGCCGCCCCGCGCCATGGATGGCGCGTGGCGGCGGCCCACGGATTCAAGACTGTGTTCGGGCACACCGAGCCTAAGCGAGGTGCCGAGTGGTGGGGCAAGAGCCCTTTGGTTACTTTGGGCTGGGCCGGCATTCCGGCTCTTTTCCAAAGTGACCCGCCGTCAGGCGGAACCCTAAGTAGCCGTTACCGCAGCAATGGATATGTACACAATCCAACCTTCTAGACTGCCAGACCGCCTTCACGAGCAAGCCCTCTCCCACAGTTTGATCGCGGGGTGTCAGGGAGATAGGTGTCGGCTGTCAGGCCGTCTTCGCAGGCAAGCCAGCTCCCACAATTGGATCGTGGGGTGTCAGGGAGATAAGCGTCGACTGTCAGCCCGTCACGGGAGCAAGCTCCCTCGCCACAGGTACGGCGTCGCTGCAGATAACGGCTCCCACAGAGGTCTGCATTTTAATTCAAGGGCAGGTTGAAACAGTGCCAAATGGGAGGTTTCAGCCTACCTTGTAGGATCCTGCCACATCTTGCCGTTTGGTGATCGTGAAAGCGGCACGTATGATGCATCCCAAACTCCCGCAGATTAGAAGCCTATGTCCCTGATAGTTCTACTGCTTCTGCCTTTTATCGGCAGCTGTCTGGCGGCCTTGCTGCCGCATAACGCACGTAACACCGAATCGCTGTTGGCCGGCCTTGTGGCACTGGTCGGTACTATTCAAGTCGCCCTGCTCTACCCTCAGATCGCCCACGGTGGCGTGATCCGCGAAGAATTCATGTGGTTGCCCAGCCTGGGGCTCAACTTCGTGTTGCGCATGGATGGGTTTGCCTGGCTGTTCTCGATGCTGGTGCTGGGCATCGGCACGCTGGTGTCGCTGTATGCGCGCTACTACATGTCGCCGGACGACCCGGTGCCGCGTTTCTTTGCGTTTTTCCTGGCGTTCATGGGCGCCATGCTGGGTTTGGTGATCTCCGGCAACCTGATCCAGATCGTATTCTTCTGGGAACTGACCAGCCTGTTCTCGTTCCTGCTGATCGGCTATTGGCACCACCGTGCCGATGCGCGACGCGGGGCGTATATGGCGCTGATGGTCACCGGCGCCGGCGGGCTGTGCCTGTTGGCGGGGGTGATGCTGCTGGGGCATATCGTCGGCAGCTATGACCTGGACCAGGTGCTGGCGGCGGGCGATCAGATTCGCGCGCATTCGCTGTACCCGGTCATGCTCGCCCTGGTGCTGATCGGCGCCTTGAGCAAAAGCGCGCAGTTCCCCTTCCATTTCTGGCTGCCCCATGCCATGGCGGCGCCCACCCCGGTTTCGGCTTACCTACACTCGGCGACGATGGTGAAGGCCGGCGTGTTCCTGCTGGCCCGCCTGTGGCCGTCGCTGTCCGGCAGCGAAGAATGGTTCTGGATCGTCGGCGGTGCCGGCGCCCTCACTCTCCTCCTCGGCGCTTACTGCGCCATGTTTCAAAACGATCTCAAGGGCCTGCTGGCCTATTCCACCATCAGCCACCTCGGGCTGATCACCCTGCTGCTGGGCCTCAACAGCCCACTGGCCGCAGTTGCCGCGGTATTCCACATTCTCAACCACGCCACCTTCAAGGCTTCGCTGTTCATGGCGGCGGGCATCATCGACCACGAAAGCGGCACGCGGGATATCCGCAAGCTCAGTGGGCTGGTGCGCCTGATCCCGTTTACCGCGACCCTGGCGATGGTCGCCAGCGCGTCCATGGCCGGGGTGCCGTTGCTCAATGGCTTCCTGTCCAAAGAGATGTTCTTTGCCGAAACCGTGTTTATCTCGTCGACCCAATGGGTGGAAATCGCCCTGCCGGTGATCGCGACCATTGCCGGTACATTCAGCGTGGCCTATGCCCTGCGTTTTACCGTGGACGTGTTCTTCGGCCCGCCCGCCACCGACTTGCCGCACACGCCCCACGAGCCGCCGCGCTGGATGCGCGCACCCGTCGAGCTGTTGGTGTTCACCTGTCTGCTGGTGGGGATTTTCCCGGCCCAGGTGGTCGGCTCGATCCTCGCCGCTGCCGCCCTGCCGGTGGTGGGCGGTACGCTACCGGAATATAGCCTGGCGATCTGGCACGGCTGGAACGCGCCGATGATCATGAGCCTGGTGGCAATGACCGGCGGCGTGGTGCTGTACCTGATGCTGCGCAAGCAACTCAAGCGTGGCCGCTTCGAATACCCACCGCTGATCGGCTACTTCAACGGCAAGCGCGGTTTCGAGCGCTGCCTGGTGGTGATGATGCGCGGCGTGCGCCGCATCGAGAAACGCATCAGCACCAAGCGCCTGCAAACCCAGTTGTTCCTGTTGGTGCTGCTGGCAGTGATCGGCGCGATGATCCCGATGATCAACAGTGGCCTCAGCTGGGGCGACCGCCCGAAAATCCCGGGTTCCATCGTCTTCGTCACCCTGTGGTTGCTGGCGATTGCCTGCGCCCTCGGCGCCGCCTGGCAAGCCAAGTACCACCGGCTGGCGGCCCTGACCATGGTCAGCGTGTGCGGCCTGATGACCTGCGTCACCTTCGTGTGGTTCTCGGCGCCGGACCTGGCCCTCACCCAATTGGTGGTGGAAGTGGTCACCACCGTGCTGATCCTGCTCGGCCTGCGCTGGCTGCCAAGGCGGATCGAAGAGGTCTCACCCCTGCCCAGCTCGCTGCGCAAGGCGCGTATCCGCCGCCTGCGTGACTTGCTGCTCTCCACTGTGGTGGGCGGCGGCATGGCGCTGTTGTCCTACGCGATGCTGACCCGCCAGACGCCCAACGATATCTCCTCGTTCTACTTAAGCCGTGCCTTGCCCGAAGGCGGCGGCAGCAATGTGGTGAACGTGATGCTGGTGGACTTCCGTGGCTTCGACACCCTGGGCGAAATCACCGTACTCGGCGCCGTGGCCTTGACCGTGTACGCCTTACTGCGCCGCTTCCGCCCGTCCAAGGAAAGCATGGAGTTGCCACCCCAACAGCGCCAACTGGCACCGGACGTGGCCACCGACCTGGTCAACCCGCGCCAGGCCAGCGACACCGCCCTGGGCTTTATGATGGTGCCGGCGGTGCTGGTGCGCCTGCTGCTGCCGATTGCGCTGGTGGTGTCGTTTTATCTGTTCATGCGTGGCCACAACCAACCTGGGGGTGGTTTCGTCGCCGGGCTGGTGATGTCGGTGGCGTTTATCCTGCAATACATGGTCGCCGGCACCCAGTGGGTCGAGGCGCAGATGAGCCTGCGGCCGATGCGCTGGATGGGCTTCGGCCTGCTGTCGGCCACCTTGACCGGGCTGGGCGCGCTGTTCGCCGGGTACCCGTTCCTCACTACGCATACCTGGCATTTCAGCCTGCCGTTACTGGGCGATATTCATATCGCCAGTGCGCTGTTCTTTGACGTCGGCGTGTACGCCATGGTCGTGGGCTCGACCCTGTTGATGCTCACCGCCCTCGGCCACCAGTCGGTGCGCGCGCATAAACCGAGCAACCAGCCCAAAGTGGTTGCTGCAACCGAAGGAGCCGCCTGATGGAAGAAGTCATCGCAATAGCCATTGGGGTCCTGGCGGCCTCCGGCGTCTGGTTGATCCTGCGGCCACGGACGTTCCAGGTGGTCATGGGTTTGTGCCTGCTGTCCTACGGGGTCAACCTGTTCATCTTCAGCATGGGCAGCCTGTTTATCGGCAAGGAGCCGATCATCAAGGACGGCGTGCCCCAAGACCTGCTCAACTACACCGATCCACTGCCTCAGGCCCTGGTGCTCACGGCCATCGTGATCAGCTTCACCATGACCGCGTTGTTCCTGGTGGTGCTGCTGGCATCCCGGGGCCTCACCGGCACTGACCATGTAGACGGCCGGGAGCCCAAGGAATGACGTGGATGAATCAACTGATCGTCGCGCCGATCCTGCTGCCGCTGCTCACCGCCGGGCTGATGCTGATGCTGGGCGAGAAACGCCGCCCACTCAAAGCCCAGATCAATCTGTGCTCCAGCATCGCCGGACTGGGCGTTGCCGTGCTGCTGTTGTACTGGACGCAACAAGGCGGCCCCGGCTCGATTGGTGTGTATCTGCCGGGCAACTGGCAGGTGCCGTTCGGCATCGTCCTGGTGGTGGACCAACTGTCGGCGATGATGCTGGTGCTGACCGGGGTTATCGGCGTCAGCGCGCTGCTGTTCGCCATGGCCCGCTGGGACCGTGCGGGCACCAGCTTCCATGCCCTGTTCCAGATCCAACTGATGGGGCTGTATGGCGCCTTCCTCACCGCCGACCTGTTCAACCTGTTCGTGTTCTTCGAAGTGCTGCTGGCCGCCTCCTACGGCCTGATGCTGCACGGTTCCGGCCGTGCGCGGGTGTCGTCGGGGCTGCATTACATTGCGATCAACCTGCTGGCGTCGTCGCTGTTCCTGATTGGCGCGGCGATGATCTACGGCGTCACCGGCACGCTGAACTTTGCCGACCTGGCGTTGAAGATCCCGCTGGTGCCGGAGGCTGATCGCGGCCTGTTGCATGCTGGTGCAGCGATCCTGGCTACGGCGTTCCTGGCCAAGGCCGGCATGTGGCCGCTGAACTTCTGGCTGGCACCCGCCTATTCCTCCGCCAGCGCGCCGGTGGCGGCAATGTTCGCGATCATGACCAAGGTCGGCGTGTACACCGTGCTGCGCCTGTGGACCCTGCTGTTCTCCGGCCAGGCCGGGGCTTCGGCACTGTTTGGCGGCGATTGGCTGGTGTATGGCGGCATGGCGACCATCATTTGCGCGGCACTGGCGATGGTGGCGGCGCAGCGCCTGGAGCGCATGGCCAGTCTGAGTATCCTGGTGTCGGCGGGTATCCTGCTGTCAGCGGTAGGGTTTGCCCAGCCGAGCCTGACCGCGGGGGCGCTGTTCTATCTGGTCAGTTCTACCCTGGCACTGAGTGCGCTGTTTTTGCTGGCGGAGTTGATCGAGCGTTCGCGTTCGGCCAACGACCTGCCGCTGGATGAAGAAATTGATGCGCTGCCCAAAGCCATGGAATCGCTGCATCCGCGCCCGGGTGTGAACCTGGACGATGAGCAAAAAGCGGTGATCGGCCAGGTCATCCCTTGGACCATGGCCTTCCTGGGCCTGAGCTTTATCGCCTGCGCGCTGCTGATTATCGGCATGCCGCCGCTGTCCGGGTTTATCGGCAAGCTCAGCCTGTTGAGCGCGCTGATCAACCCACTGGGCTTGGGCAACGCCGTGGACGAGTCCATCCGCCCGGCGGCCTGGGGCCTGGTGGCGCTGCTGATTCTCTCTGGCCTGGCCTCGCTCATCGCTTTCGCCCGCCTCGGCATCCAGCGCTTCTGGACCCCGGAAGAACGCCCATCACCGCTGCTGCGCCGCTACGAGTGTGTGCCGATCTTCCTGCTGCTGGGGTTGAGCATCGCGCTGACCTTCAAGGCCGAGGCGCTGATGCGCTACACCCAGGCCACTGCCGAAAGCCTGAACAACCCGGAACACTACGTGATGGCAGTGCTCGCGACCCGGCCAGTGCCGAGCCCTGAAGCCAAGGCCGCCGCCCTGGAGGTGCAGCCATGAAGCGTCTGTTCCCGGCTCCCTGGCTGTCGTTGGCGTTGTGGGTATTGTGGCTGGTGCTGAACTTGTCGATCAGCCCCGGCAACCTGCTGCTGGGCGCACTGTTGGGCTTTCTTGCGCCGCTGATGATGGCGCCGCTGCGCCCGCTGCCGATCCGCATCCGCCGCCCTGGGGTGATCATCCGCCTGTTTTTCCGGGTCGGCCTCGATGTGATCATCTCCAACCTGCACGTGGCATGGGGCGTACTCACCTGCGGCTCCCGCCCACCGCGCTCGCGCTTTATCAAGATCCCCCTGGACCTGCGCGACGCCAACGGCCTGGCTGTGCTGGCGATGATCACCAGCGTGACCCCCGGCACCGTCTGGTCGGAGCTGGCCCTGGACCGCAGCATCCTGCTGCTGCACGTTTTCGACCTGGATGACGAAGCCTCGTTTATCCAGCAATTCAAGCAAGCCTACGAACGGCCCCTGATGGAGATCTTCGAATGAGCGCCCTGCTCGCCAATGCGATCCTGTTCAGCCTGTTCCTGTTCTCCCTGGCCATGGTGCTGACCCTGGTGCGCCTGTTCAAAGGCCCCTCGGCCCAGGACCGGGTACTGGCGCTGGACTACCTGTACATCCTGGCGATGCTGATGATGCTGACCCTGGGTATTCGCTATGCCAGCGACACTTACTTTGAAGCGGCGCTATTGATCGCGCTGTTCGGCTTCGTCGGCTCGTTCGCCCTGGCCAAATTCCTGCTGCGTGGCGAGGTGATTGAATGATGCCGTTATGGGTTGAAATTATCGTGGCGGCGTTGCTGTTGCTCAGCGGCCTGTTTGCCTTGATTGGCGCGATTGGCTTGCTGCGAATGAAAGAATTTTTCCAACGCATGCACCCGCCAGCACTAGCCTCGACGTTGGGGGCGTGGAGCGTGGCGTTGGCGTCAATCATCTACTTTTCGGTGCTCAAGTCCGGGCCGGTATTGCATGGCTGGTTGATTCCGATTTTGCTCGCGATCACCGTGCCGGTCACCACACTGCTGCTGGCGCGAACCGCGCTGTTCCGCAAACGCATGGCCGGTGATGACGTCCCCGCCGAAGTCAGCAGCCGCCGCTGATGTTTTTGTAGGAGCGCAGATCGTTCCCACGCTCTGCGTGGTAACGCCGCCCAGGACGCTCCGCGTCCGCCCCACTCGGGCGAGCGGGCGAGGCGGAGCGTCTCGGTATGCATTCCCACGCAGAGCGTGGGAACGAGAGTGCAAAAAAATGCCCCGAACCAGTCGGGGCGTTTTTTTATTCAGCGTGCAGCTATCAACGGTCAGTCAGCCAACCGCCACGTCGTCCCACCCTTGCCGTCTTCCAACACCACACCCATCGCGGTCAGTTGGTCGCGGATACGGTCGGATTCCGCCCAGTCTTTATTGGTGCGAGCCGCCAGACGCGCCTGGATCAGTGCATCTACCTCAGCGGCATCCACACGCCCTTCAGCGCCGGCTTGCAGGAAGTCATCGGCCTCCATTTGCAACACGCCCAGCACGCTGGCCAGTTCTTTCAGACGCGCCGCCAGGCCCGCCGCTGCGTCGATATCGGTCTCGCGCAAGCGGTTGATCTCGCGCACCATCTCGAACAGCACGGCGCAGGCTTCCGGGGTACCGAAGTCGTCGTTCATCACTTCGGTGAAGCGTGCCACGAAGGCTTCGCCGCCTGCCGGCGCCACCGCAGGCAAACCTTTCAACGCGTGGTAGAAACGCTCCAGGGCGCCCTTGGCGTCCTTGAGGTTGTCTTCCGAGTAGTTGATGGCGCTGCGGTAGTGGCTGGACACCAGCAGGTAGCGCACCACTTCCGGGTGGTACTTTTCCAGCACGTCGCGGATGGTGAAGAAGTTGTTCAAGGACTTGGACATCTTCTCGCCATTGATGCGGATCATGCCGCAGTGCATCCAGGCGTTGGCGTAAGTCTTGCCGGTGGCGGCTTCGCTCTGGGCGATTTCGTTTTCGTGGTGCGGGAACTCAAGGTCGCTGCCGCCGCCATGAATGTCGAAGGTCTCGCCCAGGCAGCAGGTGGACATCACCGAGCATTCGATGTGCCAGCCCGGACGCCCGGCGCCCCACGGCGACTCCCAGCTCGGCTCGCCCGGCTTGGTGGCTTTCCACAGTACGAAGTCGAGCGGGTCCTGCTTGGCTTCGTCGACTTCGATACGCGCGCCGATGCGCAGGTCTTCGATCTTTTTACGCGACAGCTTGCCGTAGCCCATGAACTTGGCGACGCGGTAGTACACGTCGCCGTTGCCTGGGGCGTAGGCGTAGCCCTTGTCGATCAAGGTCTGGATCATCGCGTGCATGCCCGGGATGTGGTCCGTGGCACGCGGCTCCATGTCCGGCTTGAGAATGTTGAGGCGTGCCTCGTCCTCGTGCATGGCGGCGATCATGCGCTCGGTCAGCGCGTCGAACGACTCGCCGTTTTCGTTGGCACGGTTGATGATCTTGTCGTCGATGTCGGTGATGTTGCGCACGTACGTCAAGTCATAGCCGCTGAAACGCAACCAGCGGGTCACCAGGTCGAAGGCAACCATGCTGCGGCCGTGGCCGATGTGGCAGTAGTCGTACACGGTCATGCCGCACACGTACATGCGCACCTTGTTGCCGTCCAGCGGCTTGAAGACTTCTTTGGTCTTGCTGAGCGTGTTGTAGATCGTTAGCACGATGTTTCCCTTAAATCACTGGCCCCACGAATCTCGCAAGGTCACGGTACGGTTGAATACCGGAGCACCAGGTTTCGAGTCCTTGATATCCGCGCAGAAGTAGCCTTCGCGCTCGAACTGGAAACGGTCTTCCGGCTGTGCGTCGCCAAGCGATGGCTCGGCACGACAACCAGTGAGTACTTGCAGGGAATCAGGGTTGATGTTGTCGAGGAAACTCGCGCTGTCTTCAGCCTTCTCAGGGTTTGGCGAGCGGAACAGACGATCGTACAGGCGCACTTCGCATTCGATGCTGGCAGCGGCCGGCACCCAGTGGACCACACCCTTGACCTTGCGGCCTTCAGGGTTCTTGCCCAGGGTGTCCGGATCGTACGAGCAACGCAGTTCGACGATGTTGCCGTCGGCGTCCTTGATCGCTTCGTCCGCACGGATCACGTAACTGCCGCGCAGGCGCACTTCGCCGTTCGGCTCCAGGCGCTTGTAGCCTTTTGGCGGCTCTTCCATGAAGTCGTCACGGTCGATGTAGATCTCGCGGGCGAACGGCAATTTGCGCACGCCCAGCTCTTCTTTCTGCGGGTGACGCGGCAGTTCGAGGTTCTCGACCTGGCCTTCCGGGTAGTTGGTGATCACGACTTTCAACGGGCGCAGCACGCACATGGCGCGCGGTGCATTGGCATCCAGGTCCTGACGGATGCTGAATTCCAGCATACCGAAATCGACCACGCCGTCGGAACGGTTGGTGCCGACCATGTCGCAGAAGTTGCGGATCGACGCCGGGGTGTAGCCACGGCGACGGAAGCCCGACAGAGTCGACATGCGCGGGTCATCCCAGCCATGCACGTGCTTTTCATCGACCAGTTGCTTGAGCTTGCGCTTGCTGGTGATGGTGTAGTTCAGGTTCAGGCGGCTGAACTCGTACTGACGTGGGTGCGCCGGGACCGGCAGGCTGTCCAGGAACCATTCATACAGTGGGCGATGGCTTTCGAACTCCAGGGTGCAGATGGAGTGGGTGATGCCTTCGATGGCGTCCGACTGACCGTGGGTGAAGTCGTAGTTGGGGTAGATGCACCACTTGTCACCGGTCTGGTGGTGATGGGCGTGGCGGATGCGGTACATGATCGGGTCGCGCAGGTTCATGTTCGGCGAGGCCATGTCGATCTTGGCGCGCAGCACGCGGGCGCCGTCCGGGAACTCGCCGGCGCGCATACGGTTGAACCAGTCCAGGTTCTCTTCCACCGAACGGTCGCGGAACGGGCTGTTCTTGCCCGGCTCGGTCAGCGTGCCACGGTACTCCTTGGCCTGCTCCGGGGTCAGGTCGTCCACATAAGCCTTGCCGGCCTTGATCAACTCGACGGCCCAGTCGAACAACTGGTCGAAATACTTGGAGGCATAGCGCACTTCACCGGACCATTCGAAGCCCAGCCACTTGATGTCGCTTTCGATGGCGTCGATGTATTCCTGGTCTTCCTTGGCCGGGTTGGTGTCGTCGAAACGCAGGTGCGTGACGCCACCGAACTCCTGGGCCAGGCCGAAGTTCACACAGATCGACTTGGCGTGGCCGATGTGCAGGTAGCCGTTGGGCTCAGGTGGGAAACGGGTGACGATCTGCGTGTGCTTGCCCGAATCCAGGTCCGCCTGGATGATCGGGCGCAGGAAATTGACCGGGACGGCAGGTCCGGCCTTGGTATTCGAGGTAGGGTCGACAGTGGGCTTGCTCATAGGATCCTTGAACAGACAGGTGCGTGGCCAGGTGGGGCCAGATAAAACAAAGGGCTCATAATAGCCGAAGCAGTCAAGACACATACAGAGCGCGGCCAATTAATTGCCCGGGCGGTAAAAAACCACCTCGAAATTCCCGCAGGGCACGCTAAACTGCGCGCCTTGGCCGTCGTTTAGCCAGACAGGTAAGGTGCCCAGGCGCCCACACCCACGAATTCCCTGAAAAGAGTAGCGAACATGACTCAAGTCAAACTGACCACCAACCACGGTGACATCGTTATCGAGCTGAACGCCGAGAAAGCGCCGATCACCGTCGCCAACTTCATCGAATACGTCAAAGCCGGCCACTACGAAAACACTGTTTTCCACCGTGTCATCGGTAACTTCATGATCCAGGGCGGCGGTTTCGAGCCGGGCATGAAAGAGAAGAAAGACAAGCGTCCAAGCATCCAGAACGAAGCGGACAACGGCCTTTCCAACGACAAGTACACCGTCGCCATGGCCCGTACCATGGAGCCGCATTCGGCCTCCGCGCAGTTCTTCATCAACGTCGCCGACAACGCCTTCCTGAACCACAGCGGCAAGAACGTGCAGGGTTGGGGCTACGCGGTGTTCGGTAAAGTCACCGAAGGCACTGACGTTGTCGACAAGATCAAAGGCGTATCGACCACCTCCAAGGCCGGTCACCAGGACGTTCCAGCCGAAGACGTGATCGTCGAGAAAGCCGAGATCGTTGGGTGATATTGCTGATTTCAGATTTGCATCTGGAAGAGGAGCGCCCGGACATCACCCGGGCGTTTCTGGATCTGCTCCACGGCCGCGCCCGTGGCGCCCAGGCGTTGTACATTCTGGGGGACTTCTTCGAAGCCTGGATTGGCGACGATGGCATGACCCCCTTCCAGCGTTCCATCTGCGCGGCTCTGCGTGAGCTGAGCGACAGCGGCACCCCGATTTTCATCATGCACGGCAACCGTGACTTCCTGATCGGTAAGGCGTTCTGCAAAGCGGCAGGCGCTACCTTGCTCAAGGACCCGACGGTCGTGCAGTTGTATGGCGAGCCAGTGCTGTTGATGCACGGCGACAGCCTCTGCACCCGCGACCTCGGCTATATGAAGCTGCGGCGCATCCTGCGTAACCCGGTTGTACTGTTTATCCTGCGCCACCTGCCCTTGGGCACCCGCCACAAACTGGCGCGCAAGTTGCGCAGTGAGAGCAGCGCTCAAGTGCGCATGAAGGCCAACGACATTGTCGATGTCACCCCTGAAGAAGTGCCACGGGTGATGCAGCAGTTCGGCGTGCGCACCCTGGTCCACGGCCATACCCACCGCCCCGCCATCCATAAGTTGCAGATCGGCGACCAGGCGGCCAAGCGCATTGTGCTGGGGGACTGGGACAAGCAAGGGTGGGCGCTGCAGGTGGATGAGCAAGGATTTCAGCTGGCGGCGTTTGACTTCGTCAACCCGCAGTTAGCGTTGCCTGGCGCCTGAACCTCTGACACAACACCGTTCAACCTGTGGGAGCTGGCTTGCCTGCGATGCAGACACCTCGGTGTATCAGATGCACCGAGGTGATGCTATCGCAGGCAAGCCAGCTCCCACACAAGCCAGCTCCCACAGGGACCGCGCTGACCTTACAATCAGTGCCCCGAAGCCGCAGGCCCGGCCTTCGCCGTGAACGGTGGCTTGGCCAGCCACACCAGCAACATCAAGCCCATGAACATCCACCCCAGCAACGTGAAGTAATCCACGGTGGACATCATGTACGCCTGGCTGGTGAGAATCTGGTCCAGTTGGGTATAGGCCTTCTGCCCTGCCCCACCCAGCGCCTGCAACGCATCGCGGGTGGTCGAGTCGTAGACGGTCATGTTCTCGCTCATGTAGGCATGGTGCTGGTCGGCCCGGCGAATCCAGATCCAGGTTGTCAGCGAGGCCGCGAAGCTGCCGCCCAAGGTGCGCAGGAAGGTCGCAAGCCCCGCGCCGTCGGCAATCTGGTGCGGCGGCAGGTCGGACATGAGGATGCTCAAGGTAGGCATGAAGAACAGCGCCACGCCGATGCCCATGAACAGCTGCACCATGGCGATGTGGGTGAAGTCCACTTCGTTGGTGAAACCGGCGCGCATGAAGCAGCTCAAGCCAATCGCCAGGAACGCCAGGCCCGCCAGCAGGCGCAGGTCGAACTTGTGCGCGTACTTGCCCACGAACGGCGACATCAGCACCGGCAAAATGCCGATCGGCGCCACCGCCAGCCCGGCCCAGGTGGCGGTGTAGCCCATCTGGGTTTGCAGCCACTGCGGCAGGATCAGGTTGATGCCGAAAAAGCCCGCATAACCCAGGATCAACACGATGGTGCCGATCCGGAAGTTACGGTGCGCGAACAGTCGCAGGTTGACCACCGGGTGCTTGTCGGTCATCTCCCAGATCACGAACACCGCCAGGGCAATCACCGAAATGGCCGCACCAATGATGATGAAGTTGGACTCGAACCAGTCCAGGTCATTGCCCTTGTCGAGGATGATCTGCAAGGCGCCCACACCGACGATCAGGCTCAGCAGCCCAACGTAATCCATCGGCTGATAACTGGTGACCACCGGACGCTTCTTCAACTGCGAACGCACCACCATCACCGCAAAGACACCGATGGGCACGTTGATGAAAAAGATCCACGGCCAACTGTAGCTATCGGTGATCCAGCCGCCGAGGATGGGCCCGGCAATCGGCGCGACCACCGTGACCATCGCCAATAACGCCAGGGCCATGCCGCGCTTGGCCGGCGGGTAGACTGCAATCAACAAGGTCTGGGTCATCGGATATAACGGCCCGGCGACCAAGCCTTGCAGCACCCGAAAGCCGATCAGCTCAGGCATCGAGGTAGAGATACCGCACAGGAACGACGCCAGCACGAACAGCAGGGTCGCCCACAAGAACAGCTTCACCTCGCCAAAGCGCCGGCTCAACCAACCGGTGAGCGGCAAGGCGATGGCGTTGCTCACCGCAAACGAAGTGATCACCCAGGTGCCCTGCTCCGAACTCACCCCCAGGTTGCCGGAGATAGTCGGCAACGCCACGTTGGCGATGGTGGTGTCGAGCACCTGCATGAAGGTCGCCAGCGACAGGCCAATAGTGGCCATCAACAGGCTGGGTGGCGTGAACGAGGCGTTATTGCTCATCAGCGTTGCGCAGCCTTGGGAGCGGCGACGCTGTTGTCATGGATCAACTGGTTGATCATGGCATCGGCCTCGGCCAATTGGCGGTCATACACGTTGGTGGTGAACGAGGCTTTTTGCGGCGCCTGTTGCGCCAGCACCGGGCCGCTCTGGTCGTGCAGGTCTACGTTGACCACGGTGCTCAAGCCCACTCGCAGCGGGTGTTTGGCCAGCTCTTCGGCGTTGATATGGATGCGCACCGGTACCCGCTGCACGATCTTGATCCAGTTGCCGGTGGCGTTCTGCGCGGGCAGCAAGGCGAACGCGCTGCCCGTGCCGGCGCCAAGGCTGTCGACGGTGCCGCTGTACTTGACGTCGCTGCCGTAGATGTCCGACTCGATATCCACCGGCTGGCCGATGCGCATATCCCGCAGTTGGGTTTCCTTGAAATTGGCGTCGATCCACAGCTGGTCCAGCGGGATCACCGCCATCAGCGCGGTGCCCGGTTGGACGCGCTGGCCCAGTTGCACGGTGCGCTTGGCCACATAGCCGGTGACCGGCGCGATCAAGGTGCTGCGCGCATTGGTCAGGTACGCCTGGCGCAGTTGCGCGGCGGCCGCTTGCACATCGGGGTGGGACGAAATCACAGTGTCATCCACCAGGGCATTGGTGGTTTTCAGTTGTTGCTCAAGGTTGGTCAAGGCGTTCTTGGCGGCAGTCAGGCTGTCGCGAGCGTGAGACAGTTCTTCCTGGGAAATCGCGCCGCCCTGGGCCAGGGTCTTGCGGCGGTTGTAGTTGTCCTGGGCCGTCTGTACATCGGCCTTCTGCGCATTGACCTGGGCTTTCATGCCATCGACGTTGCTGTACAGGCCGCGTACTTGGCGCACGGTGCGGGCCAGGTTGGCCTGGGCACTCTGCAGGCCGACGGCGGCGTCGTTGGGGTCGAAGTTGATCAGCACCTGGCCTTCATGGACCAGGTCACCATCGTCGGCGCCAATGCTGACCACGGTGCCGGTGACCAGCGGGGTGATTTCCACCACGTTGCCGTTCACATAGGCGTCGTCGGTGCTTTCATTGAAGCGCCCGTAGAACTCATACCAGGCCCACACGCCCACCACACTCAGGATGACGATGAGCGCCAGGCCGATCAGCATCACTTTGCGTTTGCGGGGGTTGGTGTCTTTGGGTTGTTCGGTTGCGTTGTTGCTGTCGGCAGTGGCCATGACAAATACCTCAAATTATTCCGTGCGTGTAGCTGGGGTGGTCGCGGCCACGCTGTTGGCGTGGTACCCGCCACCCAGGGCCTGCATCAATTGAATCGACAGGTCGATCTGCGCCGCATTCAGGGTGGCCAGCTGACGCTGGGCCTGCAGCAATTGCTGCTCGATGCTGAGCACATCCAGGTAGTTACCGATGCCTGAGCTGTAGCGTTGCACCCCGGTGTCGTAGGACTGCTGCGCGATGTCGGCGGCATGTTGCTGGGCCTGGATCTGCCGCCCGGTGTCGCGCAGTTGGGACAGGCTGTTGCCGATATCGCCCAAGGCTTGCACCAGGGTTTTGTTGTACTGGGCCACGGCCAGGTCGTAGTCGGCGTCGCGGGCATCGAGATCAGCACGCAGACGGCCGCCGTCAAAGATCGGCAGCGAAATCGTCGGCGCAATGTTGAAGAAGCGGCTGGCCGAACCGAACATCGCATCGCCCAGCAACGACTCGGCACCGGCGCTCGCGCTCAGGTTGAGGTTGGGGTAGAAGCGGGTCTTGCTGGCATCGATGTTCTTGCTCGCGGCCTCTACGCGCCAACGTGCGGCGACCAGGTCCGGGCGACGGCCAAGCAACTCGGCAGGCAACACCGCCGGCACGGCCACGGCGCTGGGTTTGAGCACCGCTGGGCGCGCCAACTCGTCACCGCGTTCCGGGCCTTTGCCGAGCAACACAGCCAACGCGATCTTGGCGCTTTGTAGTTGTTTTTCCGCGTCAATCAGTTGCGACTGAGAACTGGCTTCCAGGCTCTCGGTCTGCTGGAACTGGTACTCGCTGTCGATACCGGAACTCAGGCGGCGCTTGCTCAGGTCGAGCATCTGGCGGGTACGCTTGAGGTCATCCACGGCCAGGTCACGCACGATATGGGCCTGGCCCAGGTCGCTGTAGGCCTTGGCCACGTTCGCGGCCAGTGTCAGGCGCGCGGCCTGCTGGTCGACTTCGGCAGCACGGGCCTCGCCCAACGCCGCTTCCCAGGCGGCGCGCTGGCCGCCCCACAGGTCGAAGTTGTAATTGAAGCTGGCGCCGATGTTGCGCACCGTCGAATAGGCATCGCCCTGCCCGCGTGGGTCCTGGTCCTTGGCCAGGCGTGAACGGCTCACGCCGGCGCTGGCATCCAGGGTCGGCATACGGGCGGCGTTGGCGGCATAGGCCGCCGCTTCGGCCTGGTGGGCGCGGGCGTCGGCGACTTGCATGTCGGGGCTGTTCTGCAGGGCTTCCTGGATCAGGCCGTCAAGCTGTGGGTCGCCCAGGCTTTTCCACCAGTCGGCGGCCGGCCAGGCGGCGCTCGACAGCGTCACGCCGCTGAGGGATTTACCGGTGTGCAAGGTATTGGCGTCGAGGCGCTGGCCCTGGGTGTCGAGGCCGCTGTAATTGGCGCAACCGGCCAACGTCATCGCCGCCAGCACCAGGCTGAATGCGCGTGTGTTCATGATCTACCTACCCGCTGGATCGTGATGGGGTCACCCGCAGCGATCAGCATTTTCTTCAGGATCCGCTCCAGGGTTTCCAGCTCGCCCGGCTCAAGCACGCCGGCCAACTGGTTAAGGGCCTTGGCGCCAATGTGCGGCAGCATGTCCGCCAGGCGCTGGCCCTCGGCGGTCAGCACCAACTGCACCTGGCGGCGATCCAGCTCGGAGCGCTTGCGGCTGAGCAAGTCTTTTTGCTCCAGACGGTCGAGCATGCGCGTCATAGAACCGCTATCCAGCGATAGGTTGCGGCACAGTTCCGCCGGGGTATCGACGCCGAACTGGGCCATGATGATCAACACCTTGAACTGCGCGGCGGTGATGCCGTGGGGTTCCATATGGGTGTCGATGATACGGTCCTTGAGGATCGCGGCGCGGCCCAGCAACAGCCCGAGGTGGCAGTTGTGGAAGTTGTCAGGGGTGAAGTGAGGCATCGAAAGTCACCTTATTACTGCCTAGGCAGTGAATGTGTGACGAGATGTTACTGCTTAGGCAGCGAATGTCAAATGGAATAATTAGGTTGCTTGGTAGTTGAGTAACTTAGAGCCTTGGACAGCAATCAAATCAGCGAGAGTCCAGTTAAGGCTTTTTGTAGGAGCGAGCTTGCTCGCGAAAAAACTCACGGGCACCGCGTGCATTCAGGATGCACGCGTTATCGTTGACGTTTTTCGCGAGCAAGCTCGCTCCTACATTTTTTGATCGGGCAAGGTTTAGAAATCGCGCTTGTAGAAGATATCCAGGGAACTCGCTACGCCCGTGGCCACTTCCAAGTACACCTTCTTGCTCAGCAGGTAGCGCAAGGCAATGGTGTTAGCCGGTTCGAACACCCCTACCCCATAACGCAAGCTGAGCTTCTCGTTGATCTTGCCGCTGGCCACCACGGCGGTGCTGTTACCCGTACCCTGGGTGTCCAGATCAAAATCCTGAATCCCCAGCTTATTGGCAATATCCGAAGTCACGCCAGCGCTGCCCATCAAGCCCAGGCCCAGGGCGGCTTCGGCGAGCATGTTGTTGTCTTCGCCAGTGTTGGTGCGCGAACGGCCCAGCACCAGGTATGACAACGCATCTTCCTGGGCCATGGCCGGCTCGGAAAAGATCTGCGTGGTGGGTTGTTCGGCGCTGCCGCTCAGGCGGATACCCGCGGTGACCGTGCGGCTGGATTCGGTAACGATGCGCACCGCTTCGATATCCAGGAACGGCTGGTCCAAGGGCCCCGCGAACAACAGGCGTGCGCGGCGCACATTGAGGCGCTGGCCGTAGGCACGGTAGCGGCCGTCGTTGAGCCACAGCTCACCACGGGTGTCCATGTTGTCGCCGATGTGCACGTGGCCCTGGACCTTGGCGGTGAGGCCGAAGCCGGCGAAGTTGAGCTGGTCCTCACCCACTTCCACGTCGATATCCATGGCCATGGCCATCGGCGCTTTGCCCTCTTCGGTCTGGCTGCCGATGATCACCGTGTCGTCGGAAACCTTAACGGTCGACGGCGGCAACTCGCGCACGGTGATGTCGCCACGGGGGATATGGACCTTGCCGGCGATCGCCAGCTTGTCGTCCTTGAGGCTGATTTTCAGGTCGGGCGCCACTTCCAGCTTGGCGTAGGGCTCCACGGTGACCGGCAGTTGCGAGCCTTTGAGGCTGAGGTCGACCACCAGGGCGCGGCCCCAGTCGATCTGGCCCGTAAGGCTACCCTGGCCGGCCTTGCCGCTGCGCCAGCCGCCGTTGAGCTGCACGCTTTCGCCGGCGATTTGCGCCTGCAAGTTCAGGCCTTCAAGGCTGATGGGCAGTTCCGGCCCGGAGACTTCGCCGTCCACCAGGTTCAGGTTGCCGTTGACCAAGGGCGCGAGCAAACCGCCGGAGATGCGGCCATTGCCGTTGAGTTTGCCGCTGAGTTTTTCCACCATGGGTACAAAGGGCCGCGCTACGGCGAGGTCCAGACCCGTAAGGCTGAAATTGCCGGTGATCGGCTTGTTGCTCGGCAGCGGATTGATCTGCGCCTGCAACAACAATTGGCCAAGCTTGCCGCCACGGAAATTCAGCTGGGTGTCGATGCGCTTGGGATTGAGGGTGGTTTCCAGCTTCAGGGTGTCGTAGGGGAAATCCAGCCACTGGCCCTTGTCGCGCACGCGCAAGGTGCCGCCACTGGCGTCCACCGCGACCACACCTTTTGGGCCGCTCTGGGGCAAGTCGAGTTGCACATCGGCGTTGAGCCTGCCCTGCCAGGCGAAGTCTTTGGGCAAGAACCCCGCGAGGCTGTCGAGAGGGAATTGCTTGAGGTGGTAACGCAACTTCGGCTCGGGCATCAGGCGCTGGTCTTCACCACACAGGCTGGCGCCGCCGGAGACCCAGCAGTGCGCGCCAAAGGTCAGCTTGCCATCGGCCAGGCGTTCGATCTTCGCCGGGGCTTGCAGCCGCCAGTCCTGGCCACCGGCTTGCACGTCGCCACTGGCCAGGCGCCCGCGCCAGTTGTCTTTGTCGAGGTTGCCGTCCAGGGCCAGGGCCAGTTTGACCAGCGGGCCAGTCAGCGCCAGCTGGACTTTCTGGTTCTTGATATCGCCCTGGGCGCTGGCGGTGAGGTTGCCGACTTGCGTCTCGCCGCTTTGAATGCCGTTGGCCTTGAGGTCCAGCTTGGCGCGCTGGGCACTATCGAGGTTGGCGTCCAAGTTGAGGCTTTGCAGACGATTGTCGGCAAAGGCCAGTTGCTGCCCCTTGAGGTCGAGTTTCCCTTGCGGGGCTTTCAAGGTGCCGGCCACTTCGACACGCCCGTTGACTTGCCCACGCAGTTGCGGCCAGAGCTGGGCCAGGCGCGCCAGCTTGATGTCGATCTGCCCGGCCAGACGCTGTTGCAGGCTGCCGCTGCCGTTGATGCGGTTGTCGCCCAGGCGGATGTCCAGGTTGGCGAGGGTCCATTGTTCGCCGGCGCCTTCGGCCTTGGCCGCCAGCACAGCGGTTTGCCCGCGCAGGCGGCCCTTGAGGTCGAGGTCAGCGTTGAACTTGAGTTGTTCGTTCTTGAACTCACCTTTGCTGCGCAGCGGCCCGGCCAGGGTGCCGGGCAACTCTGCGACCCAGTAGGCAGGGTTCAGCGCCGACAGATCCAGCGCAGTGTCCCAGGCAATGCCGTCGGCAAATTGCAGGTTCAGGTGGCCTTCGGCCTTGCCCTGGCCGGCACTCAGTTTCAGCTCAGGCAGGAAGACCTGCTTGAGGTCGCCACTGAAGGGGGTGACCACATTGAACTTGCCCGCCGGGCCGTCGAGGTCGGCCTTGAGATTGCCCAGGTAGTTGCCGTCTTTATAGGAGATTTCACCGTTGAAGGTGCGCAAGGCCACTTGCGGTTCGTCAATGACCGGATAGAGGCGATGCCAGGGGAAGTCCAGCCAGTCGATCTTGGCGTCCGCGCTGAAGCCTTGTTGCCAGTCCAGGTTGGCACTGAGCTTGAGGCTTTGCTTGTCGCCGGCCGTCAGGTCCAGGCCAGCAATCTGTGCGCCCTTGGCGTCAACCTTGCCCTTGAGCAGTAAATCCACCGGGCCGTTTTCGGCCGGTAGCACGGCCTTGCCCAGCAACTGGTAGCCATTGCTCAGGTCGCCTTTAGCGTTCAAGTCCAGTTGATTGAGTTGCAGGGTATCGGGCAGGTCTGCGCTGGGTTTGAACGACTCGGAGGTGATGTGCACCTGCGCCGGCAGGTTTTCCACCAGGGGTTGCAGCTCGCCAGTGAGCTTGGCCGGCAGATAGCCGCTGCTGTCGGCGTCGAGCTTGAGGGTCTTGAGCAAGTCGCCGTCGAGCTTGAGAGCAACGCTCCAGGGCGCGCCGCCCGGCGCATAGGGCAAGCTCAGGTTACCGGTGGCATTCAACGGCCAATCGCCGCTGGGTTGCAGCAGACCGGCGAGGTCCAGTACCAGATCGTCGCGCTGCAGATGCACCGAGTCGATCTGCAGGCCGGCGGTAGTCCAGTGCGCCACCAGTTGCAGGCCCTTGAGTTCTTCATTGCCGTTGAACAGCAGGCTGCCAATGCGAACATCGCCCAACTGGAGCGAAACCGGCAGCTTCAGGTCGGGCAGTTGAATCGGCCCGCTGTCGCTCTCTTCGGCACTGGGGGCGAATTCCAGGCTGACCTGTTCCACATCCAGTCGGTTGATGCACAGGGTCATGCGCAGCAGGCAGCCGGGCGTCCAGTCAAACGTCGGTGCATTCAGCTCGACGCGGCTGCCATCCTGCTGCCACAGCAAATGATCGGCACTCCACTGCCCGCCCAGGCGCCCCTGGAAATTTTCCACGCTCAAACCTGGCACCTGGGCCAAGGCCCAACGACTGCCCGCCTGGGTGCCAAGCACTGACCACAGCGCCAACAACAGCAAGACGAGGATGGCAACCAACGCCAGCCCCGCTATTTTCAAACCACGCATCACAGCTCAGGCCCCATGGAAAAGTGCAAGCGAACGCCGCCCGGATCTTCGAGGGCATGGGCCAGGTCGAGGCGAATCGGCCCCACCGGCGACACCCAGCGCACGCCGACGCCCACGCCGGTTTTCAGGCTGGGCAAGTCCAGGTTGTTGAACGAGTTACCCTGGTCGACAAAGGTCGCGATACGCCATTTATCGGTGATGGAATATTGATACTCAGCGCTCAAGGCCACCATGTAGCGGCCACCGATGCGGTCGCCGCGATCGTTCTCGGGCGATAGCGTCTGGTACTCGTAGCCGCGCACGCTCTGGTCGCCACCGGCAAAGAAGCGCAAGGAAGGAGGCACGGATTTGTAGCCATTGGTGGCACTGCCGCCAAATTGCGCACGGCCTAGGAAGCGGTGGTTGTCCCACAAGGTGGTCAGGCCCTTGACCGTCGCTGTGCCGTAAAGCAGGTTGGTGTCGGACCCCAGGCCCTCTTTGGCGACCTTGGTGTCGAACATCAGGCGGTAGCCATGGTGCGGGTCGATGCGGTTGTCACTGCGCAGGTAGGAATAGCTCACGCCAGGCATCAGCAGGTTACTCAGGCCCGAGTCATTGCCCAGGCGATATTCTTCGCGCTGGTACTTGAGGGAGATCACCCGCGTCCAGCCACTGGGCAACTTGCTGTGCCATTCGGGGCCGATGGTGAGCAGCTTGCTCAGGGTGTCAGTGTTAGCGATCTCTTCATTCTGGTAGCCGCCAGCAAAGCGCAATTTGTCAGTGAGCGGCGGGTCGAGCGGGATGTCGTACCACAACCCGACGTTCTGCCGTGGCGCCGACAGTTCAGCTTCCCAGCCATAACTGTGGCCCTGTGGGTTGACCCAATGGCGCGTCCAGTTGGCTTTGCCCCGTGGGCCGACGTCAGTGGAATAACCCAGGCCCAGGCCCATGGTGCGCGGCTTGCGGGTGTCCAGTTGCACCGCCACCGGGATCACATCATCGGTGGCGGCGGTGGGGCTGGCGTCGACGCGCACGCCTTCGAAGAAGCCACTGGCTTGCAGGTTCTGGTTGAGTTCGGCGACCAGTTCGGAATCATAGGGTGTGCCGGGCTTGAACGGCACCATGCGCTGCAACAGCTCTTCATCAAAGGGCGTGTCGCCGGTGAAGCTGACCTTGCCCATGCTGTAGCGTGGGCCGCTGTCGTAAATGAGTTCGATGTCGGCCACGCCCGCTTGAGGGTCTACGGCAAGTTTCTGGCTGGTGAAGCGCCCGCTGAAAAACCCGTAGCGCGAGGCCTGGTTCTGGATCAGGCGCTTGGCGTCTTCGTAATGGCCGTGATTGAGCACGGCGCCGGGCTTGAGGTCGTCGCTGGCGGGCACGCGAAACGCCTTGAGGCTCGCAGCCTGGCCATCGACCCTTATGGTGACGTCGCGCAAGTGCACCGGTTCGCCAGGGTCGATGGTGAGGGTCAGGCGCGGGTTCTTGCCGCCCTTCACCTCGCTGTTGATCTGTGGCTGATAGTAGCCCAGGGCCTGCGCGGCTTTGCGCGCCTGCTCCTCGGCGCCACGGCTGAACCGCAGCAAGGCTTCTTCATCACGATCGCCCACACCGCCGATATAGCCTTCGATGTTGGCTTTCAGCGCGTCGTTCGAGGGTTTGATCCGCACGTCCAGTTCGCTTTGCGCCAATGCGCCGCAGCTCGTGAACAGCAGAATCAAGCCGCTGGTAAATCTTCCTGGAAACTTCATAGGCGCGGATGCTACACGAGCGAGAGAGGAACTATGAACCCGGATTCTTCTGAATAATTCTGTCTCAAGCCGTTGCAGGATGTAACGCCTGGGGATTGGGATGGAAAAACACATGCTCGCGCACCGGCCCTACGGCGACTTCGCCGATTTCCTCATAGCCCTGGCGCTTGTAGAAATCCAGGTAGCGGGAGTTACCGGTGTCGAGCACTACGCCGGATGAATGCGGGTCGTCGGCACACCAATTGTGTACCGCTTCCAGCAACTGCTCACCATGATGCTTGCCATGGAACTGCGGGTGAATGCCCAGCAGCGGCAGCACATGCACAGACGTGTTGGGCAGGCACGCCATGACGGCATGATGGTATTCCAGGTAACGCCGCGTACCGCGCACGCCGGTGCTCAGCCACATGCGGATTTGCCAGGCCCAGCTTTCGGTGATGCCCAGGCGCCGCTGGGGCGGTGCAATCAGGGCAATGCCGATCAGCCGGTCGTTGACGAACAGGCCGATGGCCGGGAGTTTCTGGAAAAAATGCTGCTTGACCAGTTCGCGCACAGTGGCACGTACTCGCTGCTCATAGCCCGCCCGCTCGGCTTCGAAGATATAGGCAAAGGTCGGCTCATGGCGATACGCCTGGTACAGCAGGGATCGCGCTTCACGGGAGTAGCCGCTATTGAGCAGGCGGATTTCGGCAGTGGCCGTCGAAGTGTCTGGCATAACAGTCAATCTCCCTGGGCGCCACTCAAACATGGCGTTCTTATGGGTACGAACCTGCACAGCTCCAGTCGTTCCCAGACATTAGCAGCGCATTCATCCTGCCGCCACGCTGGCCCCCATCCGACTTGTCGGCTAGCATCGCCCTTTTGCCAGACTGGACTGCCGACCATGAAAATCGTCTCCTTCAATATCAACGGGCTGCGTGCTCGCCCTCATCAGTTGGCGGCGCTGATTGAAAAGCATCAACCGGACGTGATCGGTTTGCAGGAAACCAAGGTCCACGATGATCAGTTCCCGTTGGCCGAAGTGCAGGCCCTGGGTTATCACGTGTACTACCACGGGCAGAAAGGCCACTACGGCGTGGCCCTGCTCTCGCGCAAAGAAGCGTTGAGCGTGCACAAAGGCTTTGCCAGCGATGAAGAAGACGCCCAGCGCCGGTTTATCTGGGGCACCTTCGCCGACGAAAACGGCCACCCAGTGACCATCATGAACGGCTACTTCCCCCAAGGCGAAAGCCGCGACCACCCAACCAAGTTCCCGGCCAAGCAGCGCTTCTATGAAGACTTGCAGCAATTGCTGGAAAGCCAGTTCAGCAATGACCAGGCGCTGGTGGTGATGGGCGACGTGAACATTTCCCCAGAGGACTGCGACATCGGCATCGGCGCCGACAACGCCAAGCGCTGGCTGAAAACCGGCAAGTGCAGCTTCCTGCCGGAAGAACGCGAGTGGATGGCACGCTTGAAGAACTGGGGCCTGGTGGACAGCTTCCGCCACCTCAACCCGGATGTGACCGACCGCTTCAGCTGGTTCGATTACCGCAGCCGTGGCTTTGAGGACGAGCCCAAGCGCGGGCTGCGCATCGACGTGATCTTGGCGTCCACCGGGTTGGTGCCTCGGGTCAAGGACGCGGGGGTGGACTATGATTTGCGTGGGCTGGAGAAACCGTCGGACCATGCGCCGATCTGGTTGGAACTGAGCTGACAGTTGGCTTGGTGAAGATCTGAATGTGGGAGCGGGCTTGCCCGCGAAGGCGGTGTGTCAGTCACCGCACCTGCTGCTGCACTAACGCTTTCGCAGGCAAGCCAGCTCCCACAGTTGATTTGTATTGTGTCGGTCATATGACTGCAATCCGACTGACTTAATCTTCCGGCACTCCCTTTGGCCTAAGAAGGTGCCGGCATGATGCTGCGCGTTCTGTTCCTGTGTTTTGCAATCGCATTCCCCGCCGTGGCGGCCCCTCTGTCCATTCCCGACCAAGGCCCGGCCCTGCGCATCCAGGGCTCCAACACCATCGGCGCGGCACTCGGCCCGGCGCTGGTCAAAGGCTTGATGGAGTATCAGGGCTTGCAGGATGTGCGTGCTGAACCGGGTGCCGGGGGGAATGAGCAGCGCGTGGTCGGCAAGACACGCCAAGGCCAGACGGTCACCATCGAGGTGGCGGCCCACGGTTCCAGCACCGGCTTTGCGGCGCTGAAAAACAATCGCGCCGACCTCGCCGCCGCGTCCCGCCCGATCAAAGACAGCGAGCTGGTGGACCTCGACCCCCTGGGGGACTTGAAAACCCCAGGCGCCGAGCATGTGATCGCCATTGATGGCCTGGCAATCATCGTCAACCCGCGCAACCCGCTCAATAGCCTCAACACCGAGCAATTGGCGCAAATCTTCAACGGCGAGGTCAGCACCTGGGAGGCACTGGGAGGTACAGGCGGGACCATTCATTTATATGCCCGGGATGATCAATCCGGCACCTTCGACACCTTCCGGGAACTGGTGCTGAGCCGCCGCGGCCAACCGCTCGCGCCGTTGGCCAAGCGCTTTGAATCCAGCGAACAGCTTTCCGATGCGGTGAGCCAGGACCCCCAGGGCATCGGTTTTATCGGCCTGCCCTCTGTGCGCCAGGCCAAGGCGGTGGCGATTGTCGACGGCGACTCGCAACCGATGTTGCCGCTGACCAGCCTGATCGCCACCGAGGATTACCCGCTGTCACGTCGGCTGTTCTTCTACTTGCCGCCCTCTTCCCGCAACCCATGGGCCAAGGCGTTGGTGGAGTTTTCCCAAGGCAGCAAGGGCCAGGCGATTGTGGCTGCCAATGGCTTCATCGCCCAGCAGGTGCAAGCGATCGGTGTGGCGCCGCGCCCGCCGATGCCCGACGATTACCAGGCCATCGCCCGAGACGCTCAGCGCCTGACGGTGAATTTTCGCTTCGACGAGGGCAGCGCCAGCCTCGACAATAAGGCGCGCCAGGATGTGCAGCGGGTGGTCGCCTATATCAGAAGCCACGGCAAGCTGAATAAACAGGTGACGCTGGTGGGGTTTGGCGACACCAAGAATGATCCGCAACGTGCGGCGCTGCTATCGAAGTTGCGGGCGATGGCAGTGCGCCGAGAGCTGGTCAAGAGCGGCGTGGTGCTCAAGGATATTCGCGGGTTTGGCGCGCAGATGCCGGTGGCGGCCAATACTGCGGATGAAGGCCGGATCAAGAATCGGCGAGTGGAGGTTTGGGTGTACTGAAGATCATTGAAGATCGTTCCCACGCTCCGCGTGGGAATGCCGCTCTGGACGCTCCGCGTCCGCTCTTGAGAGGGTGACGCAGAGCGTCACGGGAGGCGCTCCCACGCAGAGCGTGGGAACGATCGCAGAGTGTGGGAACGATCATCAGTGTTACTGCCCGCCGCGCATCAATTCCCGAGGCACATATTTGCCAATCTCGAACTTGCCAATCGCCGCACGGTGCACTTCGTCCGGGCCGTCTGCCAGGCGCAGGGTGCGTTGCATGGCGTACATATAGGCCAGCGGGAAGTCGTTGGACACCCCGGCACCGCCGTGCATCTGGATCGCGCGGTCGATGACTTTCAAGGCCACATTCGGTGCCACCACCTTGATCTGGGCGATTTCGCTTTTCGCCACTTTATTACCCACGGTGTCCATCATGTACGCCGCTTTCAAGGTCAGCAGGCGGGCCATGTCAATTTCCATGCGTGAGTCGGCGATCTTGTCGATATTGCCGCCCAACCGCGCCAAAGGCTTGCCAAAGGCAGTGCGGCTGACCGAGCGTTTGCACATCAACTCCAATGCGCGTTCGGCCATGCCGACCGAACGCATGCAGTGGTGGATACGGCCAGGGCCAAGGCGCCCCTGGGCGATCTCGAAGCCACGGCCTTCGCCCAGCAACACGTTTTCATAAGGCACACGCACATTGTCGAACAGCACTTCGGCATGGCCGTGGGGCGCATCGTCGTAGCCGAATACCGGCAGCGGCCGCAGGATTTTCACGCCTGGGGTGTCGACCGGCACCAGGATCATCGAGTGCTGCTGGTGACGCGGCGCATCGGGGTTGCTCAGGCCCATGAAGATCAGGATCTTGCAGCGCGGGTCGCAGGCGCCGGAGGTCCACCACTTCTTGCCGTTGATCACCCACTCGTCGCCCTGGCGTTCGGCGCGGGCGGCCATGTTGGTGGCGTCCGAGGACGCCACATCCGGTTCGGTCATGGCAAAGGCGGAACGAATCTCGCCGCGCAGCAAGGGTTCGAGCCAGCGCTGTTTCTGTTCTTCGTTGGCGTAGCGCACCAGCACTTCCATATTGCCGGTGTCGGGAGCGGAGCAGTTGAATGGCTCCGGGCCCAGCAACGAGCGGCCCATGATTTCCGCCAAGGGTGCGTATTCAAGGTTGGTCAGGCCAGCGCCCAGTTCGGATTCCGGCAGGAACAGGTTCCACAAGCCCTCGGCCTTCGCCTTGGCCTTGAGTTCTTCCATGATCGCCGTGGGCTGCCAGCGATCACCTTCGCTGACTTGGCGTTCGAACACCGGTTCGGCCGGGTAGACATAAGCGTCCATGAACGCAGTGACGCGTTCACGCAGTTCCTGAACCTTGGGCGAATAGGCGAAATCCATGAGCAGCTCCCTTCTCTGAGAGGTTGTTTAGGTCATGCATTCGATGCTAGAACAGCGCTGATAATTTACCTAGCCTATTCTCGCCGTGTATTAACATTCATCACCGATATATGATCGGCGTATGAGCACCTCACAATAAGAGCGCAACGAAATGAATCTGAGCAAGGTCGACCTCAACCTCTTTATTGTCTTCGACGCGATTTACACCGAAGCCAACCTGACCCGCGCCGGCCAGATCGTGGGTATCACCCAGCCGGCGGTGTCCAACGCCCTGGCGCGGTTGCGCGAGACCTTCAACGACCCGCTGTTCGTGCGTACCGCCCAAGGCATGGTGCCCACGCCCATGGCGCAAAACATCATCGGCCCGGTGCGCAATGCGTTGTCGTTGCTGCGCGTGTCCGTGCAGGAAAGCCGCATCTTCAACCCGCAGCAGGCGGCCAAGACCTACCGTATCAGCATGACCGACCTGACCGAGGCCGTGATCCTGCCGCTGCTGTTCCAGCGCCTGCGTCGCCTGGCGCCTACCGTGATGATCGAGAGTTTCCTGTCCAAACGTCGCGAAACCACCAAGGAACTGGCCGCCGGGCGCCTGGATTTTGCCGTGGATGCGCCGCTCAATACCGACCCGCAGGTGCGTCACGTCAAGCTGATGGAAGACCGCTACGTGTGCGCCATGCGCAAGGGCCACCCGATGGCGGGCAAGGATAAATTCACCCTGGATGATTACCTGTCGCTGACCCATATCCATATCTCCAGCCGCCGCAACGGTTTGGGCTATGTGGACCTGGCCTTGGGCAAGATGGGCATTCAACGCAAGATCGCCCTGCGTTCCCAGCACTACCTGATGGCCTATCAGGTGTTGCAACAGACCGACATGGTGATGACCGTGCCCGAGCGTTTCGCCCGTCGTCATGAACTGCACTGGTTCCAACTGCCAGTCAACAGCGTGCCGCCGCTGGAAACCCATTTGTACTGGCACGAAAGCACCGATCAGGACCCGGCGAACCGCTGGATGCGTGAACAGATGATCGAGTTGTGCCAGCAGGTGACGGCCCAGGAAAAGAAAGCCCAGCAGCCTTGACGTTTACGTCAACCTGCAATTAGCTTAGCGCCAAGACTTCCTTGAGCACCGCCATGAGCACCACCTACAGCATCTCCGACCTCGCCCGCGAGCTCGACATCACCACCCGCGCCATTCGTTTCTATGAAGAACAAGGCCTGCTGGCCCCCGAACGTCGGGGCCAGGAGCGCATTTACTCGGCGCGGGACAAGGTCAGCCTCAAGCTGATCCTGCGTGGCAAGCGCATCGGCTTCTCCCTGGCCGAATGCCGCGAACTGATCGAACTCTACGACCCCACCGGCGGCAACCAGATCCAACTCAACAGCATGCTGGCCAAGATCGCCGAACGCCGTGAACAGTTGGAGCAGCAACTGCTGGATATCGAACAGATGAAGCTGGAACTGGACACCGCTGAAGAGCGTTGCACCCAGGCCCTGGCGCAGACCATCAGCCAAGCCGGCCATTGACCAGAAGGTAACTGCCATGTCCCTCCCTTCCCACGTACGCCTGGTTGAAGTCGGCCCGCGCGACGGTTTGCAGAACGAAGCCCAGCCCATCAGCGTGGCGGATAAAGTCCGATTGGTAGACGCCTTGAGCGCCGCTGGCTTGAGCTATATCGAAGTCGGTAGTTTTGTCTCGCCCAAATGGGTGCCGCAAATGGCAGGTTCAGCCGAGGTATTTGCGCAGATCCAGCGCAAGCCCGGCGTGACCTATGGCGCACTGGCACCGAACCTGCGTGGGTTCGAGGATGCGCTGGCGGCCGGGGTCAAGGAAGTCGCGGTGTTTGCGGCGGCGTCCGAGGCGTTCTCCCAGCGCAATATCAATTGTTCCATCAGCGAAAGCCTGGAGCGCTTCGCACCGATCATGGCCGCCGCCAAGCAGCACGGCGTCAGCGTGCGCGGTTATGTGTCCTGTGTGCTGGGTTGCCCCTATGAAGGCGAGATCGCCCCGGAGCAAGTGGCGGCCGTCGCCCGCGAGCTGTATGCCATGGGCTGCTATGAAGTGTCCCTGGGCGACACCATCGGTACCGGCACGGCGGGCGCTACCCGGCGCCTGTTCGAAGTGGTCGGCGCCCAAGTGCCACGGGACAAGCTGGCCGGGCACTTCCACGACACCTACGGGCAGGCCATCGCCAACATCTATGCCAGCCTGCTGGAGGGCATCACGGTGTTCGACAGCTCTATCGCAGGCCTGGGCGGCTGCCCCTACGCCAAGGGCGCCAGCGGTAACGTCGCCACCGAGGATGTGCTGTACCTGCTCAACGGCCTGGGTATCGACACGGGTATCGACCTGGAACGCTTGATTGGCGCCGGCCAGCAGATCAGCCAGGTGCTGGGACGGCCTACGGGTTCCCGCGTGGCGAAGGTGCGTAACGCAGGTGAGTAGCACAGCTGTGACAATGTGTTACCGCACACCGGCATAACGGGTAACGCGGGAACAAAATCCGCCGCACCGACTGAAAGAAAATATTGACCAAAAATACAACTCATTGATTTTAAAGACTTTTAAAAAGTTGGCACGCCTTCTGCTATCTCTATGGCATAACAAGAATAAAAAGCGCCAAACCTAATAAAAATAAGACGAAACGACTCTGACATAACAAAAACAACACGGCAGAGACGCAGCTAACAGATTTTTTTGGAGAAGATGTGCTTCCCAGGGTACGGCATGCCGCAACCCGCAACCGGATAGAGAAAAATAAAACTACCTCAGGTAGCTACCCACTGGTTGGATCGTTTACGAAGAAGCAGGTCAGCGTTCAAAAAAATACGTTTGCTCTTGACCCCGGATGGGGGTCGCCAAAAAAGCGGTACGGGCCACGGCTACCAAAAACAACAACAGGCCGCCCCTCAATAATAAGAAAAGAGCACGCAACGACAAATTAAAGGGGACCTTCGGGTCCCCTTTGTGCTTTCTGGGTTTAACTATTTTGGTGGCGCAGCAGGTTCGCGGGGTATCAGGTAGATGTGGGCCGGCAGTCAGGCCGCCATCGCAGGCAAGCCAGCTCCCACAGGGGGTTGACGTTGTCAGCGCGCTTGCAGCTCCTGGATGGAAATCTCGCGCATGCGAAACTTCTGGATCTTGCCCGTGACTGTCATCGGAAACTCATCCACGAACTTGAAATGCCTGGGCGTCTTGAAATGGGCGATGCGGTCCTTGCACCAGCTCAACAACTCCAGCTCGTTGGCCACTTGACCGGGATGAAACTTGATCCAGGCAACAATCTCTTCGCCATAACGTTCATCCGGGATGCCAACGATCTGCACGTCCGCCACGGCCGGATGAGTAAAGAAAAACTCTTCCAGCTCCCGCGGGTAAACGTTCTCGCCACCGCGAATGATCATGTCCTTGTTACGCCCGGCGATGCACACGTAACCCTGCTCATCCATGGTCGCCAGGTCGCCGGTGTGCATCCAGCCGGCCTCATCGATGGACTCGCGAGTGCCGTCGGGGTTGTTCCAGTAACCGAGCATCACGCTGTAGCCGCGTGTACACAGTTCACCGATCACGCCCCGGTCCACGGTGTTACCGGCCTCGTCGACAATCTTGGTTTCCAGTTGCGGTTGGGTGCGGCCCACCGTGGTAACACGCCGCTCGATATCGTCATCCGCGCCGGTCTGCAGCGACACCGGGCTGGTTTCAGTCATGCCATAGGCAATCTGCACCTCTCCCATGTGCAGCTCATGGATGACCCGACGCATCACCTCGATCGGGCATGTCGCCCCGGCCATGATCCCGGTGCGCAGGCTGGACAAGTCGAACTCGGCTCGGCGTGGGTGATCGAGCAGCGCGATAAACATGGTCGGCACGCCATATAAGCCGGTGGCTTGTTCTTCGGCGACGGCGTTCAGCGTCAGCAACGGGTCGAAGCCGTCATTGGGGTAGATCATGGTGGTGCCGTGGGTGATACAACCGAGGTTCCCCATGACCATGCCGAAGCAGTGATACAGCGGCACCGGGATCACCAGGCGGTCCCCTGCCGTCAGGCCCAGGCTTTCACCGACCATGTAACCGTTATTGAGGATGTTGTGGTGACTGAGGGTGGCGCCCTTGGGGAAGCCGGTGGTGCCGGAGGTGTACTGGATATTCACGGGTTGATCGAAATGCAGGCTGGCCTGGCGGCTGTGCAGGTGCTCGGGCGGCACGCCTGCGCCAAGCGCCGCCAACTGCGACCAGGGCATGAATTCCGGCGGCGGGCTGGGGTCTAGGCTGATGAGGCCGCGCAGCTCGGGTTTCAACGCCTGGAGCATGGCGTGATAATTGGAGCTTTTGAACGAACCGGCGCATACCAGCCATTGGCAGCCGGATTGTTTGAGCACGTAGTCCAATTCACTGCTGCGATAGGCCGGGTTGATATTGACCAGGATCACCCCGAGCTTGGCACTCGCCACCTGGCAGATCAGCCACTCGGCACAGTTAGGCGCCCAGATCCCCAGGCGGTCGCCGGTTTGCATGCCTAGGGCGATGAATGCGCGGGCGTGCAGCTCAACTGTCTCGGCCAGCTGCCGCCAGGTGTAGCGCTGCTGCTGGTGACGCACCACCAAGGCTTCGCCATCTGGATGCTGAGCGACGGTGCGATCGAATGCCTGGCCAATGGTCATGGCCAGCAAGGCCTTGTCCTGGGAGCCACGGCTGTAACTCTGGTTCGGTTGATCCATAACGACCCCTGTTATCTTTTTTGTAGGTTGACGTATACGTAAACTACGATTGACAGCGCCGCAACGCAAGCTTACGTTAACGTAAAGGTGAGCGCCCTCCTCCCGCGCCCTGCCCACACAACAACAAAGCTCACATTAAGGTGCCTGTCCATGAGTTACCCGTCCCTGAACTTCGCCCTCGGCGAGACCATCGACATGCTGCGCGACCAGGTGCAGTCCTTCGTGGCCAAGGAGATCGCACCGCGCGCGGCCCAGATCGACATAGATAACCTGTTCCCCGCCGACCTGTGGCGCAAGTTCGGCGACATGGGCCTGCTGGGCATCACCGTGCCCGAGGAATACGGCGGTGCTGGCCTGGGTTACCTGGCCCATGTGGTGAGCATGGAAGAAATCAGCCGTGGCTCGGCCTCGGTGGCGTTGTCCTACGGGGCGCACTCCAACCTATGCGTCAACCAGATCAACCGCAACGGCAACCACGCACAAAAACTCAAGTACCTGCCCAAGCTGATCAGCGGCGAGCACATCGGCGCCCTGGCCATGAGCGAGCCGAATGCCGGTTCCGACGTGGTGTCGATGAAACTGCGCGCCGACAAGCGCGGCGACCATTACGTACTCAATGGCAGCAAGACCTGGATCACCAACGGCCCGGACGCCCATACCTATGTGATCTACGCCAAGACCGACCTGGAAAAAGGCCCCCACGGCATCACCGCCTTCATCGTCGAGCGCGACTGGAAAGGCTTCAGCCGCAGCAATAAATTCGACAAGCTGGGCATGCGCGGCTCCAACACCTGCGAGCTGTTTTTCGACGACGTCGAGGTACCCGAAGAAAACATCCTCGGCGTGCTCAATGGCGGCGTGAAAGTGTTGATGAGCGGCCTGGACTACGAGCGCGTGGTGCTCTCCGGTGGCCCTACCGGGATCATGCAGGCATGCATGGACTTGATCGTGCCCTACATCCACGACCGCAAGCAGTTCGGCCAGAGCATCGGCGAATTCCAATTGATCCAAGGCAAGGTTGCCGATATGTACACCCAGCTCAACGCCAGCCGCGCCTACCTCTACGCGGTGGCCCAGGCGTGTGAACGCGGCGAGACCACGCGCAAGGACGCTGCGGGCGTGATCCTCTACAGCGCCGAGCGCGCCACGCAAATGGCCCTGGATGCGATCCAGATTCTGGGCGGCAATGGCTATATCAACGAATTCCCCGCCGGGCGCCTGTTGCGTGACGCCAAGCTCTACGAAATTGGTGCGGGCACCAGTGAGATTCGGCGGATGTTGATCGGTCGCGAACTGTTCAACGAAACCCGCTGAAGGAGCACGCCCATGGCCACCCTGCACACCCAGCTCAACCCGCGCTCGGCGGAATTTTCCGCCAACCGCGCGGCGATGCTTGAACAGGTCGACGCCCTGCACAGCCTGCTAGCCCACGTCCATCAAGGTGGCGGCGCCAAGGCCCAGGAACGCCACACGTCACGCGGCAAGCTGTTGCCCCGCGAGCGTATCAACCGTCTGCTCGATCCGGGTTCGCCGTTTCTCGAGCTGAGCCAACTGGCCGCCCACCAGGTGTATGGCGAAGACGTCCCGGCTGCCGGGGTGATTGCCGGCATCGGCCGGGTGGAAGGCGTCGAATGCATGATTGTGGCCAACGATGCCACGGTCAAAGGCGGCTCCTATTACCCGCTGACCGTTAAAAAACACCTGCGCGCCCAGACCATCGCCGAGCAAAACCGCCTGCCGTGTATCTACCTGGTGGACTCCGGCGGCGCCAACCTGCCGCGCCAGGACGAGGTGTTCCCCGACCGTGAGCATTTCGGGCGGATCTTCTTCAACCAGGCCAATATGAGCGCCCAGGGCATTCCTCAGATTGCCGTGGTGATGGGCTCGTGCACCGCCGGCGGCGCCTACGTGCCGGCCATGGCCGACGAAGCGATCATGGTGCGCCAGCAAGCCACCATTTTCCTTGCCGGCCCGCCGCTGGTGAAGGCCGCCACCGGTGAAGTGGTGAGCGCCGAAGACCTGGGCGGTGCCGATGTGCACTGCAAGGTCTCCGGCGTGGCCGACCACTATGCCGACAGCGATGAGCACGCCCTGGCGCTGGCGCGGCGCAGCGTGGCCAACCTCAATTGGCGCAAGCAAGGTGAGCTGCTGCAACGCTCGCCGGTGGCGCCGCTGTACAGCAGCGAAGAGTTGTACGGCGTGATCCCGGCGGATGCCAAGCAACCCTTTGATGTGCGCGAAGTCATCGCACGGCTGGTGGACGGCTCGGTGTTCGATGAGTTCAAGGCCCTGTTCGGCACGACCCTGGTGTGCGGCTTTGCGCACTTGCATGGCTACCCGATAGCGATCCTGGCCAACAACGGCATCCTCTTCGCCGAAGCCGCGCAAAAAGGCGCGCATTTTATCGAACTGGCCTGCCAGCGCGGGATTCCGCTGCTGTTCCTGCAAAACATCACCGGCTTCATGGTCGGCCAGAAGTACGAAGCCGGCGGCATTGCCAAGCACGGCGCCAAGCTGGTCACCGCCGTGGCGTGCGCCAAGGTGCCGAAATTCACCGTGATCATCGGTGGCAGCTTTGGTGCGGGGAACTATGGGATGTGTGGCCGCGCCTACGACCCGCGCTTTTTGTGGATGTGGCCCAACGCACGCATCGGCGTGATGGGGGCCGAACAGGCCGCCGGGGTGTTGGTGCAGGTCAAGCGCGAACAGGCTGAGCGCGCTGGCAACGGTTTCAGTGCCGAGGAGGAGGCCGCGATCAAGCAGCCGATCCTCGACCAGTATGAAACCCAGGGCCATCCCTACTACTCCAGCGCGCGCTTGTGGGATGACGGCGTGATCGACCCGCTGCAGACCCGTGACGTGCTGGCCCTGGCCTTGTCCGCCGCACTGAACGCCCCCATCGAGCCGAGCCGCTTCGGCGTGTTCCGCATGTAACCTGTAGGAGCGCGCCTGTTGTGGCGAGGGAGCTTGCTCCCGCTGACTGCGCAGCAGTCCCGGCTTTTTTGGGGGCGCTGCGCACCCCAGCGCAAGCAAACTTGCTCGCCACAACAAGCTCGCTCCTACAGGAGGCCTCTCATTATCATGGAGCTCCTTGCATGAGCGACTTCAACACCCTCGAACTGATCACCGACCGCCGTGGCTTTGCCACGCTGTGGCTCAGCCGCGAAGCCAAGAACAACGCGTTCAACGCCGAGATGATCCGCGAGCTGATCCTGGCCCTTGACCGCGTACAAGGCGACCCGTCCCTGCGCTTCCTGGTACTGCGCGGGCGTGGCAAGCACTTCAGCGCCGGTGCCGACCTGGCCTGGATGCAGCAATCGGCCGAGCTGGACTACCACACCAACCTGGACGACGCCCGGGAACTGGCAGAGCTGATGTACAACCTGTCCAAACTGAAAATCCCCACGCTGGCGGTGGTGCAAGGTGCGGCCTACGGGGGCGCGCTGGGCCTGATCAGTTGCTGTGACATGGCCATCGGTGCCGACGACGCGCAGTTCTGCCTGTCGGAAGTGCGTATCGGCCTGGCGCCGGCGGTGATCAGCCCGTTCGTGGTGCAGGCCATCGGCGAACGCGCTGCCCGTCGTTATGCACTCACAGCCGAGCGGTTCGGCGGCCAACGCGCACGGGAGATCGGCTTGCTGGCGGAAAGTTATCCTGCCGAGAGCCTGGATCAACAGGTGGACCAGTGGGTCACCAACCTGCTGCAAAACAGCCCGGCGGCCATGCGTGCCAGTAAGGATTTGCTGCGCGAAGTGGGCAACGGTGCCCTCACCCCCGCGCTGCGCCGCTATTGCGAAAACGCCATTGCGCGCATCCGGGTGAGCGCCGAGGGCCAGGAAGGTTTGCGTGCATTTCTGCAAAAACGTGCGCCAAGTTGGCAAACCCAGGAGCCGCGTTCATGAGCACACTCAACACCGTTCTGGTGGCCAACCGTGGCGAAATCGCCTGCCGGGTCATGCGTACCGCCAAGGCCATGGGGTTGACCACCGTGGCTGTGCACAGCGCCATCGACCGCGATGCCCGCCATAGCCGTGAAGCCGATATCCGCGTCGACCTGGGCGGCAGCAAGGCCACCGATAGTTACCTGCAAATCGACAAGCTGATTGCCGCCGCCCACGCCAGCGGCGCCCAGGCGATTCACCCCGGCTACGGCTTCCTCTCGGAAAACGCCGGCTTCGCCCGGGCCATCGAGGCGGCAGGCTTGATCTTCCTCGGCCCGCCCGCCTCGGCAATCGACGCCATGGGCAGCAAATCCGCGGCCAAGGCCTTGATGGAAACGGCTGGCGTACCCCTTGTGCCGGGTTATCACGGCGAGGCCCAGGACCTGGAGACCTTCCGCGCCGCCTGTGAGCGTATCGGCTACCCGGTGCTGCTCAAGGCCACGGCGGGTGGCGGTGGCAAGGGCATGAAAGTGGTCGAGGACGTCAGCCAACTGGCCGAAGCCCTGGCTTCCGCCCAGCGTGAGGCGCTGTCGTCGTTCGGCAACGGGCAGATGCTGGTGGAGAAATACCTGCTCAAGCCGCGGCATGTCGAGATCCAAGTGTTTGCCGACCAGCAGGGTCATTGCTTGTACCTCAATGAACGCGACTGCTCGATCCAGCGTCGTCATCAAAAGGTCGTGGAAGAAGCCCCGGCACCCGGCTTGAGTGTCGAGCAGCGCCGGGCCATGGGCGAAGCGGCCGTGCGCGCTGCCCAGGCCATCGGGTATGTCGGCGCAGGTACGGTGGAGTTTTTGCTGGATGCCCGTGGCGAGTTTTTCTTCATGGAGATGAACACGCGGCTGCAGGTGGAGCATCCGGTGACCGAAGCGATTACCGGCCTCGACCTGGTGGCCTGGCAGATCCGGGTTGCCCAGGGCGAGGCGCTGCCGATCACGCAAGAGCAGGTCGCGTTGAACGGTCATGCAATTGAAGTGCGGCTGTATGCCGAAGACCCGGCCAATGACTTTCTGCCGGCCACCGGGCACCTGGCGCTGTACCGCGAGTCCAGCCCGGGCCCTGGACGCCGGGTGGATAGCGGCGTCGAGCAAGGCGACAGCGTGTCGCCCTTCTACGACCCGATGCTCGGCAAGTTGATTGCCTGGGGTGAAGACCGCGAACAGGCGCGCCTGCGCTTATTAAGCATGCTGGATGAGTTTGCGGTCGGCGGGCTCAAGACCAACCTGGGCTTTTTGCGGCGCATCATCGGGCACCCTGCGTTTGCCGCGGCCGAGTTGGATACCGGGTTTATCCCGCGCTATCAGGGTGAGCTGTTGCCGACGCCAGGAGCCTTGAGCGATGAGTTCTGGCAAGCGGCGGGCTCGGCGTTTATGCAGAGCTTGCCGGTGGGTGACGGGCCTTGGGCAAGTCACCAGGGCTTTCGCGTGGGCCTGCCTGCCGAAGTGTCGCTGCACCTGAGCTGCAATGGGCAAGATCGGTTGGTGATACTGACCGGGCAACCGTCTCAGTTATGCGGCGAACAGTTGCTGACTGAACATCAGGGCGTGCGCCGTGCTCATCTGGCGGTGCGCAGTGAAGGCCGCCTGTACCTGCGTTGGGACGGCGAGATGCATGCCGTCAGCCTGTTCGACCCGATTGCGGCGGTCGAGGCCAATCAATCCCATCAGGGCGGCCTCACCGCCCCCATGAACGGCAGCATCGTGCGGGTGCTCGTGGAGGTGGGCCAAACCGTTGAGGCTGGTACTCAACTGGTGGTGCTCGAAGCCATGAAGATGGAGCACAGCATCCGTGCGCCCCACGCCGGGGTGGTCAAGGCGCTGTTCTGCCAGGAAGGTGAAATGGTAGCCGAAGGCAGCGCGCTGGTGGAGCTTGAAACGGCCGACTAGAACTTCGCCGTGGCTTGCACCACCACACCCAGGAGGCGGCAGCCGTCGCTGAGCAGCACCTTGGGGTAAGTGGGGTTGAGCGGCACCAGGTAGTGCTGGCCGCTTTCTTCCTGCAATTGGCGAAAGGTGGCCTGGGGGTTACCGGCCCATTGGGCCACCACCAGCCTGCCGGGCTCGGGTGCGATGGCCGGGTCAACCAGGATCATCATGCCAGCCGCAATACTCATACCCGTGGGGGCGGTCATGGCGTCTCCCGTCACCGGCAACCAGAATGCCTCGCCTCGGGCGTGGTAATCGGTCAATTCGTAGCGCTCGGTTCTATAAGGCGCACGCTCCTCACGCAGCTCGCAGGCCTGCTTCCAGTCGCTGACCGGGTAGCGGAAATACGGATTGTAGTGGGGGCCCAGTTCCGGCACTTGCGCGGCCCGTTCACGAATCTCCAGCGCCACCTCCAAATACCCCAACCCCAGTTCGGCGAGCACACGGTTCATGTCCGCCAGGCTCGGCACACGGCGTTTATTGAGCCAATGGCCGACGCCGCCCTGGGACATGCCCAGGCGCCGCGCCAGTTCATCCTGCGTGACCTTGCGGTCTTTCATGTTGGCCTTGACCAACGCTATCCAGTTATCCATGGTGCATCACAATACGGCGCCCGTTTTTGCGGGCAATAAACAGTTTGTAGTAATCCATAAAACGACAGGAATACGATACGTACTATGATCAAGCCCAAGGATTTCGACACCCACCGGAGTATTGCCGCTTATGACGACCCGCACGCACCCAACGCCCGAACTGACTGAAGTAAACGACATGTGCAACAGTGGCGCGGCCCAGCGCGCACTGGACTACTACTTGAAAGAAAATCGGTCGACGCCGGATTCGGACGGGGCCATGTTCGCGATCAAACCCGAAGTCAGCCAGGAGGAGGCCCTGATACACGCCTCGGACCTGTTGCGCAGTGCAGCGGCAACCGCCTACGAGTCGGCGTGCAGCCATCAGGGCAACCAGCGCGACCTGGCGTTTTCGGTGGTGTATTTGATCGATATGGCGAAGGCGATGGTGGAGCGGTCGTTGCAAGCACCAGGAGCGGCGGCAAACGCTTAGCAGGTATGAAAGAAAAATATTTCTATCCCACGGATAAAAACATTTGACTTGCAAATGATAATGATTATTATTGGGCTCAGCTGATCGCGAGATCAGTCGATAGACCAAGAGACCTTAGGTCGGACTCTTGGAATATCTCCTCATCAGGCTAATCACGGTTTTTGACCCGGCTCTTTGGCCGGGTCTTTTTTTTGCCAGTTTTCCTGGCATGGCTTCAGGCTAATGAAGACTGTGTGTTGCTTGATGGCGCGCATGGTAGCAAAAGACTATCGCCCAAAGAAAGTCGTCCGAGTGCTCTAGCGCGTATCTCTGCGAATTAGCGCTTGAGAATCAATCTCATAGACTCTAAGCTGCGGCGGCGTCACGGATGACGCCCCCTCCCCTGCAACAATTTTTGCATCCAGGTTTTACCGAACGCCTGTGTAAGATAGCCGCCACATCACTCATATTCAGGCAACCAGACTATGACCGTGGCCTTGACCTCCATCAAGATCAGCACCGACTTCGACAGCGGCAACATTCAGGTCCTGGATGCCAGCGACGCTTATCAGTTGTTGCTGGCAATCAAACCCGACACCCGCAGCGATCACTACCAATGGTTCCACTTCAAGGCCGAAGGCATGCACGTGGGGCACACCCATACCTTTCGCTTGAGCAACGCAGGGCGCTCGTCCTACAAGCATGCCTGGAGCGGCTACAACGCCGTGGCGTCCTACGACCATATCAACTGGTTCCGGGTACCGACGCGCTTTGATGGCGAGATCCTGCACATCAACCTCCAGACCCGGGAAAAGCACGCCTGGTTTGCCTACTTCGAGCCCTATAGCCGTGAGCGCCATGACTGGCTGATCGAGCAAGCCCTGAAGTACGCCGGGGTCACCCTGCTGGCCACCGGCAAGAGCGCTGAAGGCCGCGATATTCAACTGCTGCGCCGAGGCAAAGGAATCGAGGGCCGGCGCAAGGTGTGGATCATCGCCCAGCAGCACCCCGGTGAGCACATGGCCGAATGGTTTATGGAGGGCGTGATTGAGCGCCTGCAAAAGGACGGCGACGACGAACTGAAAAAACTGCTGGCCGTCGCCGATCTGTACCTGGTACCGAACATGAACCCGGATGGCGCCTTCCACGGCCACCTGCGCACCAACGCCATGGGCCAGGACCTGAACCGCGCCTGGCAGAGCGCCAGCCAGGAACTCAGCCCCGAGGTCCTGTTCGTCCAGCAACAGATGGAAAAGTACGGCGTGGATATGTTACTCGACATCCACGGCGATGAAGAAATCCCCTACGTGTTCACCGCAGGCTGCGAAGGCAACCCTGGCTACACCCCGCGTATCGAAGCCCTGGAAAAACACTTCCGCAGCCATTTGAGCCACCTGACACGAGACTTCCAGACCACCCACGGCTACACCCGCGACCTGCCCGGCCAAGCCAACATGACCCTGGCCTGCAACGCGGTAGGAGAAAAATACGACTGCCTGTCCCTGACCCTGGAAATGCCCTTCAAGGACAACGACGACGCGCCCAACCTGCGAACTGGCTGGTCAGGCGATCGTTCAAAACAGTTGGGCAAGGACGTGTTGAGCAGCGTCGCTGATATCGTCGGGCGTTTGCGCTAACCCCCGAGGCGAGCTCTTTGTGGCGAGCGAGCTTGCTCGCGCTGGGCCGCATAGCGGCCCCATGAAAATCACTGCCGGATCACCTGACACACCGAGCAGGCTGTTTTGGGGCTGCTTCGCAGCCCAGCGCGAGCAAGCTCGCTCGCCACAAGAGCGGTCAATCCTTGCTGCCGGTCATGCTTTGCAAGACACCGTCGCGGCGGATCAAACCGTGGAACAACGCGGCCGCCAGATGCACCAGCACGGTGAGAAACAGCAGATAGGCCAGGTAGCCGTGAGCCTTGCGCAACAGCGCGAACAACGGCGCATTCGCCCCCACCAGCGCGGGCAGTTGCAGGTTACTGCTGAGCATCACCGGGTCGCCAGCCGCTGAAATCATCGCCCAACCCAGCAGCGGCAACACCAGCATCAAGGCGTACAACAGCACATGGGAGGCCTTGGCTGCGAGCCTTTGCCACACCGGTAAATCCGCTGGCAACGGCGGTTGGCGCGTCGAGAAACGCACCGCCAGGCGCACGATCACCAGCGCCAGAATCGCAATGCCCAGCGGCTTGTGCAGGTGGATCAGCCACTCATGGCGCTCCGACACCGACGCCGCCAGACCCGCGCCGATAAACAGCATGGCGATGATCATCAACGCCATCAGCCAGTGCAACACGCGCGCCAAGGGCGCAAAGAACCGTGGTTGAGCATTCATGGCTTCGACTCCTGAGGGGCGCTGTGCAACGGGCTGACTTCACCGGCGCGGCGCAGGTACGAACTGGCATACGCGGCCGAACGGGCGGCCAGCAAGGGGTCGTTGGAGGCTTGGATACCACTGGGCAGAATCAGCGGGTCAAAGTTGATATCGCGGCAATCACCATCTGCCTGGGGCTGGCTGCTTTGCAGCACCAACGTGCCGGCGTTGAGGACCTTGTGCGCGCCGGTCCAGGTCTTGCTTGCGTCGTCCAGCGGGTCGCCGGGGTTGGCCAGGGTCATGTTCAACTGCCAACGCAATGGCCCGGCGGCCAGGCGTCGCACCAAGTCCTGCTCGAGGAAGTCACTGCCAGCAGGTGCGGTATCACCCGCCGCGTCCTGGCTCTGGGGCACCACCTCCCAACGCACGGCCTGGCGCGTACCATCGGCAGCCACCAGGTAAAACGCGTTGATGCCGTTATAGGTTTCAGTCGCATAACTGGCCGATGGCTTGGCGGTCTTGACCCAGGCCAGGAATGGCGCTGTCTCGGGGTGTGCGGCAAAAAACGCCGGCATGCTTGACGGGTTCGGCTTGCCGGTGGCCGGATCTGGCGCGCCGGCCTTGAGCAACTGGTAAAACGCCTCGGGCGTGCCCACTGGGAACACCGGCATGCTGTTCATCCCCGTCCGCCATTGCTGGCCGTTGGCCTGGCTGAACTGCACGGCGAAACTGCGAATCGGCACACTGCTGTCCGGTGCGTAGGGGTTGCCGCTGGGCAAGGCAAAGCGGCCGATGATCGGAGTCTTGGCCTCGCTGAACACCTGGGCGTTGGAATAGGCACGGGCCTCGGTACTGCTCTCGAAATAACCCGCCACGCATACGCCCTTGGCATGGTTACGGCGAAAGCCCGGATGCACGCCGTTATTGGTTTCCAGGGCATTGACCAAGGTTTTTGGCCGCAGGCGTTGTGGGTCGAGCGTGCCATTGACGTAGGCAAATGCCCCGGCAACAACCGCAACCACGGCACCGATGCCGGCAAGTCGTGCGATCAGGCTCGCAGTGCTCAATGGAGGACGGGGGGGTGATGAGTGATCTACCATGCAGGAACTCCAGGGCCAGAGGCCTCAGGCTGAAACATAAGGTCGGAGCATTAAGACGAACGCCGATTGGCTCTATTCCCAGGCCCTGGATTTATTTTGCGGGACGGGGAATAACCTTCAACGCCAAACGTCTCTCTAGTCCCAGCGTAGTGACCAGCCAGACGCCCATGCATGAACTCGACGAACAGTTACGTGAACTCATTCCCAGGTTGCGGCGTTTTGCCGTGTCCCTGACGCGCAACAGCAGCAGCGCCGATGACCTGGTGCAATCGACCCTGGAGCGCGCCATCGTCGCCTGGGCCGATAAACGTATCGAGGGCGATCTGCGCGCCTGGCTGTTTTCGATCCTCTACCGCCAGTTCCTCGACGCCCACCGCCGCAACCGCCGCTATGCGCGCATGCTCGAATTCTTCACCGGCCGCGATGACGTGCAACCTTCGGTGGAACGCACGGTGCTGGCCCAATCCACCTTGCAAGCCTTCGACCAACTGAACACCGAACAGCGCGCCCTGTTGCTGTGGGTGTCCGTCGAGGGCTTGAGCTACAAGGAAGTGGCCGAGATCCTCAAGGTGCCCATCGGCACAGTGATGTCACGCCTGTCCCGCGCACGCCAAGCGCTGCGTCAACTCAGCGATGGCGAAATGACCGGCCCTGCCCTGCGGAGACTCAAATGATCAGCCTGCCCCCCAGCGAACGCGATTTACATGCCTACGTCGATCACCAATTGCCGGACACTGATCGCCGTGTGCTTGAAACCTGGCTGGCCAGCCACCCCGAAGTGGCGGCCCAGGTACAGGCCTGGCAACAGGATGCGCAGTTGCTGCGTGCGTCGTTGAGCGGCGCCCTGCAACAGCCGCACAACCCGGCATTGGACCCGGCGCTGATTCGCCAGCGCATCAAGAAACAGTCCCGTCGGCACTTGGCCACGGCGGCGTTGTTGCTGATCGCCGTGAGCCTCGGCGGGGTTGGCGGTTGGCACGCCCGTGAAGCCACCCAGCCGCCACTGTTGCCGATGACCGACGCCATGCAGGCTTACCGCCTGTTTGCCCAGGACGGCATCATGCCCGCCGACTACAACGCCCAGGACCGCGGCACTATGCAGGCCTGGCTCGACCGTTACTTCAACCAGGCCCATCGCCTGCCCGACCTGAGCCAAGCCGGTTTCAAACCGGTCAGCGGGCGCCTGCTCACCACCGACCAAGGCGCGGCAGCCATGGTGCTGTACCAGGATGCGCAAGGCCGGCGCATAAGCTTCTATATCCGCCCGCCGGGCCCGAACAACGGTTTCCTGCCTCGCGGCAGCCGCAGTGCCGATGGCTTGCAGGCCGACTACTGGTCGGGCGGCGGCTACAACTACGCGATGGTCAGCCCGGTGGATCAGGCCGTCGCGTTGCAGACGCCATTCTAGAAACCGACGTCCAGCACCACGTTATCCAGATAGGTGCCAGCCGGTGGCGTGGGCTGGTCGGTGTAGACCTTGGCATTGTAGTTGTACACCTGGCTGCCATTACCCAAGCCGTTGCCGGGATTGACCTCGGCCGTGGAGCTGGCCCGCCGCGCCGCGCCGACACTGCCCCAACGCGTGGTGCCGGCGCTTTTGAAAATGTCATAGGCCAGGTAATTGCCGCCGGAAACCATACGCCGCCGGCCGCCGACACTCACCGGGTTCTGGCCATCGCTCAAGCCCACGGTATAGGCGCTGCCCTTGGTGCAGGCGATGTTGATGGTCTGCCCGCTCACCGCAGTAAACCCGCTGACCACCGGCGCGCTGCCGAAGCTGATATTCGGGGCAGTGATCTGGCAGTCGTTGGTCACGGTCATGCTGACGGTCAGGGACGCCGTGCCACTGCCGGTGTCACGTCCCAGGCAAATGCCGCCAAGGCCGATCCCCGAGCAATAATTCCACACCCAGGCGATGCTCAGTGTCTCGGTGTACACCCCGGCGGCGACGTTGCTGCCGGTGATGCTGCTCAGGTACAGCGGTACGGTTTTCGCGCCGGGCCCTGCGATCAGGCCAATGCTCTGGGCGATGCCGCCAGCGCCGCCGAAATCGAATTGGCTGCCACGGGTGATGGGATAGCTGGTGCTGTTGTTGCCATAAATCGTATAGCTGATCACATCACCGGTCGGCCCGACCATACCGGTCTGGGGCGAGGTGATCGTGGCGTAAAAGTGATCGGTAGACACCAGCAGCGATATCAGCGCCGAGGTGCAACTCAACCCTGAGTTGGCCGTAGAGCTGGTTTGCGCGGCGGTGCGCACCGTCATCGAACTGATCGAACCAAAACTGGCTGGCACGGTGGACACCACCGAACACGCCGCCATCGCCTGTCCGCAAAACAACAAACCTACGCCATATAACCCTACGCAGCCCCTCACCTGAACACTCCCTGTTCGATCCCTCATTGGCACACTAATGGCCCGATCAAGGGCACGTCCTGTTGCTGCTCATCAATATCAAATGTCGCCTGGCAGGTGCGGCCCTCACCGAGGGTGACCTGCAAGGTGTTGTGCGCGCTGAGGTTTTCCAGATACACCAGGCCATCCCAGCCGACCACTGCTTGGGTGTTGCTTTGCTCGTGCACTACCAGGCTGCCCAGCGGCAACTCCTGATGCTGGCGGTCCACCAGAGTGATGCTTGCAGCGAGCACCCGGCGCAGGGGGAATTCCAGCAGGTAACCGCTGCCACGGCGTACCGATACGCGCTGCTCAACATTGGGGCTTTGCACATTCGCCGGCAGGTTCAAGGGGTCGATCTCGTATTTGCCGCGGTAATAGGCACTGCTCCACGGCACCAGCAAATGGCCGTTGCGGTCGGTCTGGCCCACCAGTTGGTTTTCGTAGCGCACCGGAATCCCGGCAAAGCCTTGGGTGCTCACTACCACAAAGGCGTCATTGATGCGGTTGGCGGCAAAGGTTTCGCCGCCCATCCACACCAGCGAGCCGCTGGCATCGGCCCAGCGCGTCATGGCCTCACTGCTGCCGTACACGCCGGCCTGCAACTGCACCGACTGCAAGCGCCAGGTCAGGTCGGCCTGTCGATAGCTGGGGGCATCGCCCTGGGCATAGCCGAGGTTATAGCCCACCCCGCCTTCGCTGGGCACCGCGCGGCTGTAGTTGATGCGCTGGCGACTGGCGCCATCCTTGCTGCGCTCGGTGCTCAAGGCCAGGCTGCCGTTGAGGTCGAACGGGATGACCAGTTGCGCCTGCATGGCCCAGTTACTGTCACCGATTTCGCGGTTGGCTGACAGATAAAAGCTGGTGTTGCGCCACAACGGTTTGCTCCAACTCAGGTTGAGCAGGCGCGTGCGCGAGTCGTCCGCCGCCTGCACGTCGAAATAGCCCAGGCCCAGGCTGCCGAAACGTTGAAGGTTGAGGCTCAAGGTCACCTGCTCGCTGCGCTTGCTGAGGCTGGCGTATGGGGTATCGACCAGAGTCAGGTCGGCGTAGTCGTCGCGACGTTCCACCCGTTGGTACATAAAGCTGTAGCGCGTGCTGTTGTACTGGTAACCGAGGCTCAGTTGCTGGCCCGTGCGGCTGTCGAACTGGCTCTGGCTGAGGGCGGTATTGAGCACGCCGAAGTTGCCCAGGCGCAGGTTGCCACCGAGCCCGCCGAGGGTCAGGTCGCTGGAGGCTTCAGCGTGGCTCTCCAGAGTCAGGTTATCGGAATAGCCATAGCGGAACGTGCCACTGGCCACGCCCGGTCCGTAGCCGAAGTCCCGTAGGGTGTAGTCACGGCGCAAAGTACCGGCGGCCAGCGAAAAGTCCGTCAAGCCTTGTTGCAGCAAAGTGCTGGTGACGTAGAACGGTACCGTGGTCGACACTTGGCGGCCCAGGGCATCGGTGGTGACCACCACGGCCTCGCCGGCACCGTTGATGAATGGGATGTTGGTCAGGGTGTAGGGGCCGGGTTGCAGTCGCGCGCTGTCGGATTTGTAGCCGTTGATAAACAGGTCCACCGACGAGGGCACCGCCGCCTCACCGGCAAACTGCGGCAAGGGGTACGTGACCAGGTCGGGGCGCACGGCAAAATCCCGGGACAGTTGCACCCCGCCCAGGCGCACCGAGCTACTCCAGGGCAGCGCGCCACTGATCACGTCGCCGGCCTCGTAGGTCAGCAGGCGCTCATCGTCGGAAAAACGCCAGGTGGTGTCGTAACGTCGGTAACCATTGTCGAGGGTGCCGCTGCTGATTCCATCGGACAGGGTCTGGCGCAGTTGCCCGGTGTTGGACAAGGTGCCCCAGGTGTCGAACAGCCGTACTTCGTTCCAGGCCGCGAGGTAACTGCCGCCATCGTCGGTGTCATTGAAATACACGTCATAGTTGAGCAAGGCGCCGAAGCTGCTCATGGCCTGGGTACGCGGATAGGTATTGCGGTTGCCGATGAACTGTTCCTGCAGCCAGGAGGGCGGCACATCCAGCAGCAGGCGCTGGCCGTTGCTGTCGTAGTCGCTGTGCAGGCCCGGCACTTGTTCTAGGGCCACACTGCCGACGGGCTCACCGGGCAGTTTCATGCCCACTTCCTGCAACGCGCTGGCCGGCACAAACAGCTGGCCGGCGCGTTGCTCGACCGCGATGACGCGGCCGGTGTCCATCTGGTTGACCACCAGTTCCAGAAACAGCTGTGCATCGGCAACTGCCTCCATGCTGCCGGGCGGCGGCGGCAGGTCGCCCGCCATCGCTGCGCCCCACAGCCCGCTTGCCACTGCCACCGACGGCCATAAAACCCGAGCCCAACCACGACTCACCATGGCGTTGTGTCCTTCAATGGACATCTCCATCCTGTTAAAACCCGGGCGTGTGCCCGTTGCGCTACATAACGGTTATCGCTTGGGCGCCAGGCTCTCCAGTTGCGGCGCGCCGTTGACCCGGACCTGCAACGGCTGGTCGGCCGACACGGCATCCGGCACCGGCCAGCGCATGCTCGCGCCCGGCAGCACATAGCCGAGCAAGCCGTCCACCAACGGCCGGGTCTGTCCGCCCTGTTTGAATGACGCATCGGTAAGCCGCGCATGCACGGCGCCCTGGTTGCGCACCTCGATGTAGTTGCGCCCTGCCACGTTGACCTTTTGCCAGCTCAACTGCGGCTTGCCCGCGCCCTTGGGGTCACGTTGGCGGGTGGCGTCGTCCTTGCTCCACAGGCCAGCGCCGTAGGCAAACAATGGCACCGAATAGCGCATCTGAAAGCGAATCGCCGCTGCCGTGTTCTTGCCCTCCGGCGGTGCTGGCACCTGCAGCGCCGAGGGGATTTCGTCAATGATGATGCGATAGGCCAACTCCTGCCCCGGCGGTACCTCCCGGGTGCGGGTCAGGCGCACCAGTTGCTTCTGGCCCGGCTCAATCTTGGCCACCGGCGGGCTGCCGATCACATCGCGCTGGTTCTGGTACTGCTCGTCGAAACCGTTCTGGCTCCAGGCAAACACGCGGATCTGCAGGTTGGCGGTCTCGGTGCCACGGTTCTCCAGCCACAGCGCGCTGGCCTGTTGGTCAGCCTCCAGCACCGGGTCGATGGGCCAGATCAGCACCGAACTGGCCGCCTGTACAAACCCCGCCGAGCACAACGCCCCCAAGGCGAAACCCGCGGTCCATAACCGTCGCAAAGCACAACCCATGACACCCCTCCTTAAACCGTTAGCCCTACCACGTCAGCTGCACCTGCAGCGTGTCGCTGTACGTCCCCCCAGGCTGATTGCCCGGTAAAACCACCCGCCCGTAAATCGGCAGGCTGATGTTGCTCGCATCGCTGTAGGTCACGCTGACGCTCTGGTTGATGCCCAGGTTCTGGCTGAACGCCGCATCGCGAAACAATTGGTAAGCCACCCGCGCGCTGCCACTGTTGAGCTGCAAATTGCGTCCGGTGCTGCTGTACAGGCCGCCATCCACGCTCATGCTCAGGGCCACGCCCGGCGTGCATTGCAGGGTTACCCCGCCAGTGAGAGCCGCTGTGACCGTGCTGGTGGCCAGGGCCGAATAGCTGCCGTAGGCCAAGGTGCCGTAGTTGGCGCCGCCGCCCACAATCAGACAGCCCGGCGTGATGGTCGCACTCACCTGGAAGCTCTGGTTGACCACCGCCGACAACGGCAACGGTATCGCCAGGCCGATGGCGAGCAACACCCTGGGCCACATCGTTAGAACGTCAGTTCCACGGCCACGGTGTCGGTGTAGGTGCCCGCCGGCAGGCCCGCTTTGCCCACCGCCCGGCCGTAAAGGTTGACGGTCTGCGCCACGCCGGTACTGGTGGCGAGTGTCACCACGCCGTCAATCGCCAATAACGCTGAACGCCCGCTGTCAGTGTAGAAATCGTAAGGCACGAAGTTACCCACGCCATCGGCCAGCGCACGAGTACCACCGGGGGAAGCACCATCGTGGGCGCCGGCACGCACCTTGATCGTTGGCGCGGTGCCAGCCGAACACAGGATCGACAACGCGCCGCCGGTACCGGTGCCGCCGAGCAACTGGGCGTCGGCATTGGTAAACAGGCTGTTGGTGGTACCGAAGTTCAAGCTACCGAAATTCAGCCCGGTGGCCGCCCCGGAGCCGTTGACCTGGCAACTGGCGATCAAGGTCAGGCTGGAACTGATCTGCCCGGTCACCGTGGTCGCCGCGTTCAGGCTGGACGCCAGCCCCAGGCCCAGGGCGCAGAGGCCGATTCGCGATACAAGTACATGCATGATATCCATCCTCATGGTTTACCAATCCAGAGTCACCGTCAGGGTGTCTGTGTAGATGCCGGCCGGTAGGGCCCTGGTATTCGCCACCACGGAACCGAATACCGGGATCGGTACCTGGGTGCCCTGGGTCACGACGAAATTGCGTTGCTGGCCGATCCTGTAGGCACTGCGCCCCTGAGCATCAGCCGACAGTCGATAAGGAATGGTCTGGCGGCCATTGCTCAGGCGCCGCGTGGTGCCGTCGCCATTAGCGCCGCCGTCGATGGTCACCGTGAAACTGCTGACCACCGAGGGGTTGCAGGACACCGACAGCGGCGCCTTGTCAGCATCGGAAATCGACGCGCCCAGCGTGTTGCTCCAGGTCGGCCCCTGGCTGCCGAAATCCATTAGCGCCGTGCCGCCCTCAGGCGTGACCGGCGCGGTTTCCACGTCTTTGCTCACTTCGCAACTGGCGGTGATCACCAAACGCGCGTGGACCTGGCCGTTGACCACCGCCGCCTGCGCGTCATCCGCCAGCAACAGCAGGCCACCCAGGGCCGTCACAGCCAGGTAGCGGCTTACCATGTGACCGTGACCTTGAGCAGGTCGGAATAACGGCCGACAGCGGGAATGCCTTTGAGCGGTTCGATGCGGCCATACAGCGGCAGGTCGACAGAGCCGGTGTCCGGCACGCGGCCGCTGATCGGCACGTCCACCGGCAAGGGGATCAGCCGCGCGGCGTCGGCATAGATTCGATAGGGGATGGGCCGACTGGAGGGCGCCGGATTGGCGAGATAACGCACTTCGCCGACGCCGCCATGCAGGCCGCCGTCAACGCGCATTTGGTAAGGCGTGTCGGGGTTACATTCCAGGCGCGGCTGGCGCTGGCTGATCAGGGCCGCACTCAGCGGGCCGGCCGGGTCATCCAGACGCGGGCCGCTGCCGAAATCCAATACGCCAAGTTGCTCGATGCCCGCACTGCGGGTGGTGCCCACCAACTGGCAACCCCGCTGCACGTCGATGCGCACCTGCACCTGGAGTTGCGCAGCAAACACCGTGTTGCAGAGCATCGTGCCCATGACAGCCAATACCGCCGGTCCCTTCACAGCCCCAATTCCTTATACAGGGGTGACAACTGTGTATGAGGTTAGCCAGTTAACACGAAAGTGCCAGTTTGCAAGGCTTGGGGCCCTTCACTATTGGTCAAATGGCATCGGGCGTCCTACAGTGAGCGACCACCGTAATACAGAGTGTTTATTCTTGGCCGTGCTTGCCCTGCTCCAGCGCCTGCTGGGTAAAAAAACCGACGCCTCGGACGCCTCGCCTATCCCGGCGTATTTTCAAAAAAAGGCCGAACAACAGGGCTATACCCTCAGTGACGGGCAAATCCGGGCGATTACCGCCCTGAATCGCGAGGCACAACACCTGCTCAACGGCCAGGCCACGCGCAGCCTGTACCTGCATGGCCCGGTGGGGCGTGGCAAAAGCTGGCTGCTGGATGGATTTTTCCAGGCACTGCCCATCGCCGAGAAGCAACGTGTGCATTTCCACACTTTCTTCGCCCGGCTGCACCAAGGCATGTTCCTGCACCGCGGACATGATGATGCTCTGGGCGCCACTCTGGACGAGCTGCTGACCGGCTGCCGAGTGCTGTGTTTCGACGAATTCCATGTGCACGATATCGGCGATGCGATGCTCATCAGCCGCCTGTTCAAGGCCCTGTTCCAGCGCGGCGTGCTGGTGCTGGTGACCTCCAACTACCCACCCGAAGGATTGCTGCCCAACCCGCTGTACCACGAGCGTTTCAAGCCGGTGATCGAGCTGATCGCCGCGCGCATGGAGGTGCTGGAAGTCAGTGCGCCTCAGGACTTTCGCAGCCTGGCCCAGGCCCACGCGCAACAACGCTTCACGGGCGGCCAGTACGTCTGGCCAGGTACGGCTGGCCAGCGTGAAAGCCTGGGCCTGCCTGCCAAAGATTGCCCGGCGCAACCCCTGAAGGTCGGCACTCGGCAGTTACAGTGCCGAGGCCATCAGGCACGAACCATTGCATTTACCTTCAACGACCTGTGCGAACAGCTCACGGCGGTCATGGATTACCTGTTGTTGTGCCAGAACTTCGACCACTGGATCATCGACGGCCTGCCGCATCTGGCCGAATGCCCCATCGCCGTGCAACAGCGCTTTATCAACCTGGTAGACGTGCTCTACGACCAGGACAAGCAACTGACACTTATCGGTCACCAGCCCCTGGATAAATGCCTGGAAGGCCAGGCCATCGACCTCGCCCGCACCGCCAGCCGCCTGCGCCAATTGCACACGCGCTGCCCGCAACCCGCGCCCGAGCCGCTATCATGAGCGCCTTTTACGCCTCCTTCCGAGCACTGCGCCCTGCATGAATACCCTCGCCCAACTCAAGGCTGGCCAATTGGCTGGCGTTACGCGCCTGGACCTGGCCTGCGGGCTGACCGAGTTCCCCCGGGAAATCTTCGAACTGGCCGACTCGCTGGAAATCCTCAACCTCACCGGCAACGCCCTGAGCAGCCTGCCCGACGACCTGCACCGCCTGACGAACCTGCGTGTGCTGTTCTGTTCGGACAACGCCTTTACCGAACTGCCGCAATGCCTGGGCCAGTGCGCCAAGCTGAGCATGATCGGCTTCAAGGCCAACCAGATCAGCCAGGTAGCCGCTGCCGCCCTGCCGCCACAGTTGCGCTGGCTAATCCTCACCAACAACTGCATCAGCCAATTGCCCGATGAACTGGGCGAACGCCCCTTGCTGCAAAAGCTGATGCTGGCCGGTAACCAGTTGACCGACCTGCCGCCAAGCCTGGCCCAGTGCCAAAACCTGGAGTTGATCCGCATCGCCTCCAACCGCCTCACCCACCTGCCGCAGTGGCTGCTGACCCTGCCGAGCCTGACCTGGCTGGCCTATGCCGGCAATCCGGTGGAAATGGCCGTGCAGGTAAGCGCTGACGAGGCGACGCCGAACATCGCCTGGCAGGAACTGGAAATGGGCGACGTCCTGGGCGAAGGCGCTTCGGGGATTATTCGCAAGGCGCTGTGGAAACCCCATGCGTTGCCAGTCGCGGTCAAGCTGTACAAGGGCACCATCACCAGCGACGGTTCACCGCTGCATGAAATGCAAGCCTGCATCGCTGCCGGGCTGCATCCCAACCTGATCAAGGTTGAAGGACGCGTCATCGGCCACCCCGACAACCAGGCCGCGCTGGTGATGGAGCTGATCGACCCGAGTTACCGCAACCTCGCAGCCCTGCCGAGCCTGGCGTCGTGCACGCGGGATGTCTACGAACCCACCATCCGTTTCAGCCTGGACGTGGCACTGCGCATGGCGCGGGGCGTTGCTTCGGTGGCGGCGCACCTGCATCGGCACGGCATTACCCATGGTGACCTGTATGGTCACAATATTTTGTGGAACGCAGCAGGTGATTGCTTGCTCGGAGACTTTGGCGCGGCGTCATTCCATGCCACGGCGAACACCCTGGAAACCCGTGCGCTGCAGCGTATTGAAGTGCGGGCGTTCGGGGTGCTGCTGGGGGAGTTGTTGGAGCGGGTTGAGGCACAAGCCATTGACAAGATGCTGTGCGAACTGTGCGAGCGTTGCTGTCAGCCGGATGTACTGGCCCGACCAGGCTTTGAGGAAATCGAGGCCCTGCTGGAATCTCTGCAGCACCCCTGAACTAATGTGGGAGCGGGCTTGCTCGCGAATGCGGTGGAACAGCCAATACATCTGTTGACTGTCACACAGCATTCGCGAGCAAGCCCGCTCCCACATAGTTACCCGCGTGTACTCAGATAGAAATCAGCCCGCCAGGCCGACAAACATATCCTGCACATCATCATGGTTGTCCAGGCCTTCCAGGAACGCCTCGACTTCAGCCATCTGCTCATCGGTCAAACCGCTGACCGGGTTCTTGGAGATATAGCCCAGCTTGGCCGACAGCACGGTAAAACCCTGCTCCGGCAAGGCTTTCTGCACGGCATCCAGGTCGGTGGTTTCGGTAATGAACAAGGTGGCGCCTTCTTCACCCTCTTCAAAGTCCTGGGCACCGGCTTCGATGGCGGCCATTTCTGGATCGGCGTCTGGCGTGTCCGGTGATGCTTCGATCAGGCCCACATGGTTGAAATCCCAGGCCACCGAACCGGAAGCGCCCAGTTGGCCCTTGCGGAAGGCCACGCGGATTTCCGCCACGGTGCGGTTGATGTTGTCGGTCACGCACTCGACGATCAAAGGCACCTGGTGCGGCGCGAAACCTTCGTAGGTCACGCGGTGGTATTGCACGGTCTCACCGAGCAGACCGGCGCCCTTTTTGATCGCGCGGTCCAGGGTTTCCTTGGGCATCGAGGCTTTTTTGGCCTGTTCCACCACCAGGCGCAGGTGCGCGTTGGTCGCGGTATCGGCGCCGTTGCGGGCGGCGATGGTGATTTCTTTCACCAGCTTGCCGAAAATCTTGCCCTTGGCATTGGCTGCCGCTTCTTTATGTTTGACTTTCCACTGTGCGCCCATGACTCACTCTCTTATTTCCATCGCGCCGAAACGTCTACTGGCCGGCGCTTTGGGGGCAGAGTTTATAGCGCGAGAACGCTTCGTTCCACCAAAAAACCGGCCAGGGTACTCAGGTGCGCAAGGGTTTGATCACCGCATTGCGGTCCGGCACAAAATCCCCGGCCTGGGCCAGTACGGCGGGCCTGGCATTCCAGTAGGGCATCAGCACCAGCGACGAAAACAGTGCCGCACCGGCAAACACAATAAATACCGTAACGGTATCGAAATAGCCTGGCAGCAAACCACCCAGGATCGCTCCCACCGAACCGCAGCCGTTGACAAAGCCCGCAGCGGTAGCGCCGGCCTTGGCGGTGCCGAAGTCGATGGCCGCCGTGCTGCTGATCATCGAGTCCGGCCCATACAGCGTCAGCCCCATGACAAACAGCAACGTCATCACCAGCACCACACTGCCGGTGTGCAGCGCGCCCATAAACAACGCCAGGGCAACCGTCAGCGCCAACAGGCTGAGCACGCAGGCGGGCATGCGCCGAGCACCGAACAGCTTGTCGGAGGCCAGGCCGATCAACACCGGCCCCAATAAACCGGCCAGCTCAAACGCGGTGGGCACGATGGCGGCACCGACCTTGCCCACCGACGGCATCTGCTCGTAGACGATCACCGGCCCCCACAACAGAATCGCGTAGCGCGCCGGCTTGAGCAGGAAGTAAGCCAGCCCCAGGGTCAACACCGTACGGTTGCGCAGGATCGCGCGCAGGGGCTCGAGTACGCTCACGCGCTGTTCGGCGGCCAACTGCTCGGCGCTCAGCACCGGCTCGGGCTCGACTGCCGGCAAGCCCACATCCTGCGGGGTATTGCGCTGGAACATAAAGAAGAGCACGGCCACCACCGCGACCACTGCGGCGCTGGAAATAAACGCCGCATGCCAGCTGCCGATCAGCGTATAAGCCCACCAACCGGCAAACGGTGACGCGACCAACCCGCCAAATGCATAACACGAACTCCACAGCCCCAGCACCCGCCCCCGCTGCTGGGCCGGGAAGAAACTACCGAGGTTCTTGCACAACCCCGACCAGCCAGTGGACTGGGCCAAGCCCTGTACCAACATGCAGGTGACAAAAATCGGCAAGGTGGCAAAGGTGCCCATCACCAGCGCCGCGCCTGCGGAAATCAACAAGCCACCGAGCACCACTACCCGTGGCCCGAAGCGGTCTGCAAGCATGCCCCAGGTGAACTGGCCCACCGCATACGCTGCGAGATAGAGGCCATCCAGGTTAGCCATCGTCATTTTGTCGAGGGGGAAACTCGGGTCGTCGCCAATCCCCAGCTTTGCCACCGAAAAGGCTTTGCGGGTGAAATAGAACGCGGCGTACGCCAGCCAGGTAATGGCGAAAATCTGCACGCGCCAACGCTTGATACTACCCATAGGGATATTCATGGTGGTTCTGACCTCAGGTGTGAGTGTGCCGGCAGAATCGAAAGAAAACGCCTGTTGTTCTTATGGTTGAGCACTGCAATGCCGGGCCTTGGATAGCGCGGTATTGGTCAGATGGGTGCGATGTGCCTGCGCCCATGGCCGCCGTGGTTGTAGGACTCAACCTACGGCGACTGAGGTGCATCAAAACAATGGCTGACTCATAGGTAAAATCGATTTATCGTATTTCAAATATAAGCTCAGGTTTTAAGAGGACGTACCATGTCGGTTTCCCATGCCCAGCTCAAAGCCTTCCATGCGGTGGCCATTCACGGCAGTTTTACCGGGGCTGCAGAACGGCTGTTCCTGACCCAGCCTGCGATTTCCGACCAGGTGCGCAAACTTGAAGAGCGCTTCGGCGTATTGCTGTTTCACCGCAACAAGCGTTCGGTGCGCCTGACCGATCTGGGTGAACGCCTGTTGGGTATCACCCAACGCCTGTTTGTGATCGAGGCCGAAGCCGAAGAGTTGCTGCAGGATTCGCGCGCCCTGCTCACCGGTACCCTCACCTTGGCGGTGGATGCGCCCGTGCACGTCCTGCCGCAGATTGCGCGCTTCTGCCAGCGCTACCCTGGGATCAGCGTGAAGATCGAAACGGGCAATACCGATGAGTCACTGTCGCGCCTCTACAACTACCAGGCCGATCTGGCGCTGTTGGGGCGCGATGTCGATGATGTGCGCCTGTTGTCAGTGCCGCTGCCGGACGACCAACTGCTGGCTTTTGTCGCACGGGACCATGCCTGGGCCGGGCGCGAGTCGATCTGCCTGGCCGACCTCGATGACACCCCGCTGGTACTGCGGGAAACCGGCTCGGTCACCCGTCAGACCCTGGAGCAGGAAATGCGCCAGGCCGGCCTGCGCATTCGTCCGGCGATCCAGGTGGAAGGCCGCGAGGCCGCCCGTGAAGCCGTGGTGGTAGGGATTGGCGTGGGCGTGGTGTCGGCGGCAGAGTTCGGTGCCGATGCACGGGTGTACGCCATGCCGATCCGCGATTGCACCCAACGCATGAAAGAAACCCTGGTGTGCCTGAAAGAGCAAAGTTCACGCCGTGTGGTCGCGACCTTTCTGGAGATTGTGCGTGAGAGCCTTCACGCCAACTCGAAAAACGCCTGAATCAAGCGCAGCGAGCGACGGCGCTCCATGCAGCCGAGCATATGCCGATTCAGCAGGCCATCGCCGAGGATCGGCACTGCCTGCACACGCGGGTCCGGGCTGACCTCCATCGACGACACCACGCCCACGCCCAACTCTGCCGCCACCGCCTCGGCCACAGCTTCCCGACTGTCCAGTTCCAGCAGCACTTTGGGCTGCACATTCGCCGCCAGGCAGGCGTCGTCAAAGGTGCGGCGGGTGGTGGAACTGGGCTCGCGCAGCACCATGATCACCTCATGCAACTGCGCCAGTTCAATACCGTCGGGCTGCTTGGACCACGGGTGTGCGGCCGGCACCAAGGCGCAAATCCGTGACTGGTCCAGGGGTTGCAAGTGCAGGCCATTGCGCGGTTCCACCTCGGTGAGCACCGCCACATCCGCATGTTCGGACAGCAACGCCGCCAGGGTTTCCTGGGCATTGCCCAAACGCAGGTTCACGGTAATGCCGGGGTAGCGCGCACGCAGGCTGGCGATCATCGGCATCACCAGGTGGGGGCCATCCGCCGCCACTTCCAGGCGCCCGGTGAGCAACTGGCGGTTGGCCTCCAGCAGGGTTTGCGCCTCGTCGACCAACCCGAAGATAGCCCGCGTGATGGCCGCCAGGCGTGCGCCCTCCTCGGTCAATTCCACCCGACGTGCGGTGCGGCGCAACAGCGGGATCTGGTAGTGCTCCTCAAGCGCCTTGATATGCCCGGTCACCGCCGGCTGGCTGATAAACAGCCGAGCCGCCGCGCGGGTAAAACTGCCCTCACGGGCCACGGCATCGAATGCACGCAGTTGGAAGAGATTCATAGCTATCGGCCTCACTGATAGCTCGCATAACAACAAACAATTTGATTGATGACAAGCCAAACTGCAATTTAGGCGCCGTAGCTTGAACCCCAACACCTTGCGAGGATTTGACATGCCCACTGCCGCGCCGATCCTGTTGACCCCCGGCCCCCTGACCACCTCGAACCGCACCCGCCAGGCGATGATGACGGACTGGGGCTCGTGGGACGACCGCTTCAACCAGCTCACAGCCAGTGTGTGCAGCCAGTTGCTGGCGATCCTCAACGGCGCCGACAGCCACCACTGCGTGCCGTTGCAAGGCAGCGGCACCTTCGCCGTCGAAGCCGCGATCGGCACCCTGGTCCCCCGCAATGGCAAGGTGCTGGTGCTCATCAACGGCGCCTACGGCAAACGCCTGGCGAAAATCTGCGAGGTGCTTGGCCGCGAATTCAGCACCTTTGAAACCGCCGAAGACGAGCCCACCACTGCGGCCGATGTGGATCGTCTGTTGCACGCCGACAGCGCCATCACCCATGTCGCACTGATCCATTGCGAAACCAGTACCGGCATTCTCAACCCGTTGCCGCAGATCGCCGAGGTGGTCAAACGCCACGGCAAGCGCCTGGTCATCGACGCCATGAGTTCCTTCGGCGCGCTACCGATCGATGCCCGTGAAGTGCCGTTCGAGGCGCTGATCGCCGCCTCGGGCAAATGCCTGGAAGGCGTACCGGGCATGGGCTTTGTCTTTGCGGAAAAACACGCACTGGCCGCGGCACAGGGCAACTGCCATTCCCTGGCGATGGACCTGTTCGACCAGCACAGCTACATGACCAAAACCGGCCAGTGGCGCTTCACCCCGCCGACCCACGTGGTCGCCGCCCTGCATGAAGCGCTGTTGCAGTACGCCGAGGAAGGCGGCCTGCCCGCCCGTCACCAGCGCTATGCGAATAACTGCCAGGCCTTGCTGGACGGCATGGCCGAACTGGGGGTGCGCAGTTTTCTACCGGCGGCTATCCAGGCGCCGATCATTGCCACCTTCCACGCCCCCGACGATCCTCGCTATCAGTTCAAAGCGTTCTACGAACGGGTCAAGGCCAAGGGTTTCATTCTGTACCCGGGCAAATTGACCCAGGTGGAAACCTTTCGCGTGGGCTGCATCGGTCATGTCGACGCAGCCGACATGCGCGCAGCCGTCAAGGCCATCGCCGAGGTGCTGCAAGAAATGTGCAGGAGCGAGCTTGCTCGCGAAGAGTGTTAACGAAAACGCGGGCATCCTGAGTTAACGCGGCGCCTGGATGTTTTTCGCGAGCAAGCTCCTACATAGATGAATGTTATTACCCCACAGGATCTGAACCATGAACTATCAAAACCCCAACACCCTCCAGGCCGTTATCCTCGACTGGGCTGGCACCGTGGTCGATTTCGGCTCCTTCGCCCCCACGCAGATTTTTGTCGAGGCCTTCGCCGAGTTCGACGTGCAGGTGTCGATCGAGGAAGCCCGTGGCCCGATGGGCATGGGCAAGTGGGACCATATCCGTACGCTCTGCGACCAGCCGCAGGTTGCCGAACGCTACCGCAAGGCGTTCGGCCGCACGCCCACCGACGACGACGTGACCGCCATCTACCAGCGCTTCATGCCGCTGCAGATCGAGAAGATCGCCGAGCACTCGGCCCTGATCCCCGGCGCCCTCGACACCATCGCCGCCCTGCGCGGCCAAGGCATCAAGATCGGCTCCTGCTCCGGCTACCCCAAGCAGGTGATGGACAAGGTCGTGGCCCTGGCCGCCACCAATGGCTACGTCGCCGACCATGTCGTGGCCACTGACGAAGTGCCCAACGGCCGACCATGGCCGGCCCAGGCGTTGGCCAACGTGATAGCCCTGGGCATTGATGATGTGGCGGCCTGCGTGAAGGTCGACGACACCGTGCCGGGCATTCTCGAAGGTCGCCGTGCCGGCATGTGGACCGTGGCCCTGACCTGCTCGGGCAATGCGCTGGGCCTCACCTACGAGCAATTCCGCGCCCTGGACACCGACACACTGGCCAGCGAACGCCAGCGCATCGAAGCGATGTTCGAAGCTTCACGCCCACACTACCTGATTGACACCATCACCGATCTGCCACAGGTCATCAGTGACATCAACCAGCGCCTGGCCCGCGGGGAAATGCCGCAGGCCTACTGACCGAGGTCAAGACAACGGCATTGGCAACAAGCGCAGCGCTCAAAACAGGCATAGAGTTAATGCACTCCATCGCTAAAGAATGGAGGTATGCCCTGATGAGTGAGGAACACAGCGATGCCGTGGAAAAATTCCGATACACGCTACAGCACCATGTCGATTGCGTTGCACTGGTTGATGGTGGTGCTGCTGGCGGTGGTCTACGCCTGCATTGAACTGCGCGGCCAATTCCCCAAAGGCAGCGGTGCGCGCACCTTGATTGTTGAAATGCACTTCATGCTCGGCCTTACCGTGTTTGTACTGGTATGGCTACGCCTGTTTGCACGCAGCCTGGGGGTGGCACCGAAGATCCTGCCGGCGCCGCCGCAATGGCAAAGCCTGCTGGCGACACTGATGCACGCTGCGTTGTACGCGTTGATGATCGGCATGCCGATTGCCGGCTGGTTGATCGTCAGCGCCGAAGGGCACTCGGTGATGTTCTATGGGATGGAGTTGCCGCCGTTGATTGGGGAAAACAAGGCACTGGCCAAGGAGATTGAAGGCTGGCATGTGCTGTTTGGGCAGATCGGTTATTGGCTGATCGGGCTGCACGCGTTGGCGGGCATCTTTCATCATTACGTGATGCGCGATAACACGGCGCTGCGCATGATGCCGGGTGGGAGGAGGCTTTAACCCAGCCAATTAGCTCCCCTGTGGGAGCGGGCTTGCCCGCGAAGGCGGTGTGTCAGTCACAGTGCCTCTTACTGCAAGACCGCTTTCGCAGGCAAGCCAGCTCCCACAAGAGGTTCGCGCCAGTCGCTGAAGCCTCGGCGGCCTTGCAGGCCGCCGGTATGGATGAAGATCAGGCGCATGCCGGGGGCAAAGCGTCCGGCCTCGATCTGCTGTTTCAACGCCAGCAGCGCCTTGCCGGTGTAAAGCGGTTCCAGCGGTAGACCGCACGCTAGTTCGGTGCGCTGAATGAAGTCGAGCAACAGTGGATCGGCTTTGGCAAAGCCGCCGCGACTGGCGTCCAGCAATGTATAACCGTCCTGCACGATGGCACTCACGTTCTGCGCCACACCGTGGTCATCCGGCACCGCCATGGCGCCATATACCGGATGCGCGCCCGCCTCCGCCAGTGCCAGCCCGGCCAGTGTCGTGCCGGTACCCGCCGCCAACCACCAGGCGTCGTAATCGCTCCAACCGAGGCTGTCCAGTTGCGCCCGCGTCTGCTCGACCAACACGCCACAGCCCTGCGCACCGGCCAGCCCACCGCCGCCTTCGGGTATCGGATGAAAGCCAGGATACTGCTCGCGCCAAGGCAACCAGAAACCCGCTTCATGCCGCGCCCGATAACCGCCATAACCGAGCCAATGCAGTTGCATGCCAAACGCTTTGAGGTCGAGAACCGTGGGGGTGTCTTGAGGATGGCCCCGCAGCAGGCCGACCGTGGGAAAACCAAAGCGCTTGCCCGCCGCCGCCAGCGCATGCAAATGGTTGGAGTACGCACCGCCGAGACTCATCACCCCGGTGGCCCCAGCGTATCGGGCCTGGGCCAGGTGCTCGGTGAGCTTGAACCACTTGTTGCCACTGATCAGCGGGTCGATACAGTCCAGGCGCAGCACGGCCAACTCGACTCCGTTCAGCCAGTCCAGGTGCAAGGGTTCAAGGGGCGCGTGAGGAAGCCAGTCGAAAGGGCCCATCGGCAGGTATCTGAATGAAAAGAGGGCGGTAGTCTAACACCGCCCCTCTTGGCGCCTTACAGCTCTGCAGCCAGGCGCGAGCCCTGGTTGATGGCGCGCTTGGCGTCCAGTTCGGCCGCCACATCAGCGCCGCCGATCAGGTGCACGTTCTGGCCGGCGGCGACCAGGCCGTCGTGCAATTCGCGCAGCGGGTCCTGGCCGGCACAGATGACGATATTGTCCACCGCCAGGACTTGCGGCTCGCCCTCGGCGCCGATGCGGATATGCAAGCCTTCATCGTCGATCTTCAAGTATTCGACGCTGTTGAACATCTGCACCTGCTTGTTCTTCAAACCGGTGCGGTGGATCCAGCCGGTGGTCTTGCCCAGGCCATCGCCCACTTTGGAAGCCTTGCGTTGCAGCAGGAACACTTCACGGGCCGGCGCGTGGCGCTCGGGTTTGATCCCGGCCACGCCACCACGGGCTTGCAGCTGAGTGTCGATGCCCCATTCTTTCCAGAACGCCTCACGATCCAGGCTGGTGGATACGCCTTGGTGGACGAGAAATTCAGACACGTCAAAACCGATGCCGCCGGCGCCGATCACCGCCACGCGCTTGCCCACCGGCTTGCGCTCGAGGATCACGTCCAGGTAACTCAGGACCTTGGCGTTGTCGACACCGGGAATCGCCGGGGTACGCGGTGCGATGCCGGTGGCCAGGATCACTTCGTCATAACCGCCCGCTACCAGTTGCGCAACGTCGACACGGGTGTTGAGGCACAGCTCGACGTGGGTGGTCTGCAATTTGCGTTTGAAATAACGCAGGGTCTCGAAGAACTCTTCCTTGCCCGGCACGCGCTTGGCGATATTGAACTGGCCGCCGATCTCGCTGGCGGAGTCGAACAAGGTCACCTGATGCCCGCGCTCGGCGGCCACGGTAGCCGCGGCCAAACCCGCAGGGCCTGCGCCGACGACCGCGACCTTTTTGATCTGCTTGACCGGCAAGTAATTGAGCTCGGTTTCGTAGCACGCCCGCGGGTTGACCAGGCAGGTGGTGAGCTTGCCGCCAAAGGTATGGTCCAGGCATGCCTGGTTGCAGCCGATACAGGTATTGATCTCATCGGCGCGCCCGGCGGCGGCCTTGTTGACGAACTCGGGGTCGGCGAGAAACGGCCGCGCCATCGAGACCATATCGGCGTCGCCTTCGGCCAGGATCTGCTCAGCAATTTCCGGGGTGTTGATGCGGTTGGTGGTGATCAGCGGAATCTGTACCGAACCGCGCAATTTGGCCGTGACTTTACTGAACGCACCACGGGGTACCTTGGTGGCGATGGTCGGGATACGTGCTTCGTGCCAGCCGATACCGGTGTTGATGATCGTCGCGCCGGCCTGTTCGATGGCCTTGGCCAACTGCACGATCTCTTCCCAGACACTGCCGCCTTCCACCAGGTCGAGCATCGACAGGCGGAAGATGATAATGAAGTTCGGGCCTACGGCTTCGCGTACGCGGCGCACGATTTCCACCGCCAGACGCATGCGATTTTCAAAGCTGCCGCCCCAACGGTCGGTGCGATGGTTGGTATGGGCAGCGAGGAACTGGTTAATGAAGTAGCCTTCGGAGCCCATGATTTCGACGCCGTCATACTCGGCGACCTGGGCCAGCAGCGAGCAGGTGACAAAATCCTGGATCTGCTTTTCGATGCCCTCTTCATCCAGTTCCTTGGGTTTGAACGGGTTGATCGGCGCCTGGATAGCGCTCGGAGCCACCTGCTTGGGGCTGTAGGCGTAACGCCCGGCGTGGAGGATCTGCATGCAGATCTTGCCACCCGCGTCGTGCACGGCTTGGGTAACGATCTTGTGCTTGCTCGCCTCTTCTTCGGTGGTCAGCTTGGCTGCACCGGCGTACACGCCGCCTTCATCATTGGGGCCAATGCCGCCAGTGACCATCAGGCCTACGCCGCCACGGGCGCGCTCGGCAAAATAGGCCGCCATACGCTCGAAACCGCCGGGCTTTTCTTCCAGGCCGGTGTGCATCGAACCCATCAGGGTACGGTTGCGCAAGGTGGTGAAACCCAGGTCCAACGGGGCCAGCAGGTGCGGGTAGGCAGCAGCGGTCATGGTACAGCTCCACAACGGATCATCACGGGACGTGGCGCACTCGAACGGCGTGCCATCGGTTTATGTCCCACAGACTAAGAGGCGGTGGACCACGGCTCAATGACTGAAACTGACAAGTTATTGATCCAAATGCACAGCGCCCCTTGGCAAGCCACGCCATGGGCCCTACCCTAGTCGCGAACCCTGCACCTGGTCTGTTGTCTGTTGCCCCATGCGTAAACTTCTAGCGTTCACCGTCATCATGGCCCTGGTTGCCTCACTCGCCGCGTATCTGGTCTGGACCCAGGAGCGCCCCGTGGCGCATTACCTGTCCGACCTGCGCATCACCCTCGCCGTCAACGAGGGCGAACCAGCCGACCGGGGCAACCTGCTGGGTATCCAGCCGGAACTGTTCCCTGCCGATTACCAGAGCCTGGAACGCCTGCATCTGAAGCTGTCCGCCTACCTGCAAAACGCCCGGGACCTTGGGCTGATCAATGCCAAGACCGTTGTGGTGCTGCCGGAACATATCGGCACTTGGCTGATGCTCGGCGGAGAAAAGAATGAGCTGTACCAGGCCGCTCACCTCAAGGACGCCATGAACTGGCTGTCGATCAGCAACCCGCTGCAATTTGCCAAAGCCTGGATCAGCGCCACTGGCGACAACCGCATGGACGATGCGTACCTGCGCATGAAAGCCCCGGCAATGGCCCGCGACTATCAAGTGTTGTTTGGCGGCCTCGCCAAAGAATTTGGCGTGACCCTGGTGGCCGGTTCCATCGCCCTGCCCAACCCGAGCGTGATCCAGGGGCAACTGGAGATCGGCCACGGCGCGCTGTACAACGCCAGCGTGGTGTTCGCCGCCGACGGCTTGCCGCTGGGCCAGCCGCAGCGCCAGCTTTACCCGATCTACGATGAACGTGGCTTTATAGAACCTGGCGATGAGCATGTCGTCAACGTTGTCGATACCCCCGCCGGGCGCCTGGGCATTCTGGTCGGCAGCGACAGCTGGTACCCGGACAACTACCGCAAGCTCAACGAGCAAGGCGCGCAATTGATCGCGGTACCCGCTTTTGTCACCGGCCGCGATACCTGGGACCGTCCGTGGCGCGGTTTCAAGAGTGTGTCTACGCCCTCAGAAGTGAGCCTCAAGCCTGAAGAAACCAGTGAGGGCGCGGCCTGGCGTCGCCTTACCCTGATCAGCCAGCCGCCTGTCAGCGAAGCCACCGCGGGAATGAGCGTCTTTCTGCGCGGACAATTCTGGGACCTGGGCAGCGCCGGCCAAAGTTTTCTCAGTCGCAATGGGCAAGTCTTCGCCGATGGCGACGCCCATGGTGCGCGCCTGCTGAATATCTGGCTGTAGCGCCGTGAAGCCGGTGCGCCTGGGGGATCTGTCGGTGGGCTTCGTGCACACCCTGGCCGACGCCATCCACAGCCACGGCCTGGACCCACAGCCCCTGCTGCTGCAATACGGCCTCGATCCAGCTCGCCTGGCTGAGGCCGGCGCACGCTTGTCGATCCCGCGCTACATGCGCCTGGGCCACGCGGCCATCCAACTGACCGGCAACCCCGGCCTGGGTCTGCGTATGGGCCAGCTCAGCCGCTTGAGCCAGGCTGGTCTTGCCGGCGTTACTGCCGCCCAAGCGCCCACCGTGCGCGAAGCGGCACGCACGCTCACACGCTTTGAAGCACTGTACGGCTCCAACTATCGCGGGCAATCAAGCTTTCATGAAGACGCCGAAGGCGCGTGGCTGAGGTTTTATTCCATCAGCCCCTACAACACCTATAACCGCTTTGTGGTGGATTCGATCATCGCCGGCTGGCTGCAGCAATTGTCTGGCCTGGCCCAACAGCCGGTGCAGGCCCAGCGCATTGAAATCGAATTCGACGCGCCGGACTACCACGACCACTACAGGGTGCTGGGAGAGGGCGTGGTCCACTTCGGCGCCGAGGTCAATCAACTGCGCCTCAGCCAACCCACCCTGGCGCTGCGCAACCCGCAGCATTGCCCAAGCACCTGGCACCTGTTGCTACAGCTGTGTGAAAGGGAATTTGAGCAGTTGACCCGCACCCGCAGCCTGCGCGAGCGCATTACCCGGTTGCTCGGGCCGATGCTCAATGGCGGCCGGGAACCCGACCTGGAGGAAGTGGCGGCACGCTTGAAGCTGCCAACCTGGACATTGCGGCGCAAACTGGCCGAGGAAGGCACGCAGTTTCGCGCGATCCTCAATGACACCCGTCGCGACCTGGCCATGACCTACATTCGCGATACGGAACTGGCGTTCGGCGAGATCGCGTACTTGCTCGGTTTTGCTTCGGCCCAAGCCTTCCAAAGGGCCTTCAGACGCTGGAACAACCAGACCCCAGGGGAATTTCGCCGCAGTCAGCGCCACTCCGCCTGAAGTCGGAGTTACAGCTCGGTGGCATCGTCGGCAGGATCCAATGGGTCTAGCTCGAATGCCTGATACTCCAGCAGCTCTTCCTGGTAATCGTCCATGGTGGACTCCTTTTCGTGTTGAAAGCGGTTGCAGATTAATGACCTGCGAACCCAGCCTAAAGTGCCGTCATGACGAAAAAATGTCGACGCCGTGACATTCCTGCTCTTCAGGATTAAACGTAGCGGCGATCACTGGATTTAACTCAACCGCAACCTCGGTCAAAATGTGGGAGCGGGCTTGCTCGCGAAAGCGGTGTGTCATTCAACACACTTGGCGACTGTTACACCGTATTCGCGAGCATGCCCGCTCCCACATCAGAACAGCATTGCGTTACTGCGCAGGCGTCGGAAGCGGTGGAATCGCTTCCGTCGGCGCCGGCAAGGACGGATCAGTCGGCGCCGGTGCAGCCGGAGCAGGCTCTGTCACCGGTGCAATCGGTGCAGCCTCAGGTGGTGGCGCAAGCGGCTCTGCAGCGGCAGGCGCTACAGGCACATCCTTCGGCGCTTCGACCTTCTCGGCTGCCGGAGCGGTCTTGGGCTCGGGCACGCCGAGGTCGGCCTTGGGCTGCTCGGGGATATGCTCGGCCTGCTTTACTTCCTGCGGCAGGAACACGTCCACCAACGCAAAGTAGCGCTCGTAGAACTTCGGTGCCGAGACGGTCTCGCTTGCCACCTTCACCATCGAGTCGTCGGTGGAGCCAATCGGCATCGACACCGAGCCCAGCACGCCCACACCGAGGCTCGCGGAGTTGTTGACCTTCTTCAGCGCATAGCGGTCCTGCAAGGCGTTGGCAAACATCGTCGAGTGATTGCTGCCCTTGCCATCAGCAGCGCACACCACATTGAAACTGATCTGCAGGTGGGTCTCGCCGGTCTGCTGGAAGCTCTTGTTGCCGGCCACCAACTTCGGATCGCTGCTGGTGATGATGTAGCCCTGGCTCAGCAGGGCACGGCGCGCAGCTTCACAGGCCGCCACATCGCTGACTGGGTAATCGCGGGAAAACGTACCGGAATCGTCGAAATTCTCATGTTCATAGATAGCGGTCTTGGGTGACGAGCAGCCCGCGGCGCCCGCCAGCACCAGCGCCAACCCGAGATTGCGCAAGTGAAATGATGTCGACATTGAAAATCCTGAAGAAAACGGTCCGGACGGTATTGTGCAACAGAACGCGACATTGAAGCGCGATTCCTGTCGGTAAAACATCTCAAGCTCAGACAGCGGCGTCAGTAGGAAAAAGCCCGGCGCACATATGATCGATAAAGGCCCGCAGCTTGGCCGAAGCATGGCGACTGGCCGGCCACAGCAACCAGAAACTGCCGCGATGTTCGAGGTGCTCATCCAGCACCCGTCGCAAACGCCCATGCTGTACGGCCTGGTTGACCATGTAGTCCGGCAGGCACGCAATGCCCAGTCCTTCTTGCACCACATGATTGAGGGACTCGATAGTGGTGCTGACCAGCGGTGCACGCAGGTTCAGTTCTGCCGCCCCCGGGACATGACGCAGCGGCCAGGGCTCCAGCTTGCCGGTGGCGCAGAATTTGTGCCGCAGGCAGGCGTGATGATTCAGGTCCTGTGGCCGATGGGGGGTGCCGTGCTGGTCGAAGTAGCCGGGCGTACCGACGAGGACCAACTGGTAATGCCCTAGATGGCGCATCATCAAGCGCGAATCTTCTGGCTTACCGGTGCGAATCACCGCGTCGAAGCCCTCCTCTATCACATCCACCATGCGATCGGAAAAATCCACATCCAACTCGATGTCCGGGTAGGCACGCATAAAATCGCTGATCACCGGCATCAACAAACCACGCACTTGGGGCACACTGATCCGCAGCTTGCCGCGAGGCTTGGCAGTGACCTCAGTCAATTCCTGTTCGGCCGCTTCCAGCTCCGCCAGGATGCGCCGCGAACGTTCCAGGAACAGCGCGCCCTCGCTGGTCAGAGTGATGCTGCGGGTGCTGCGATGAAACAACCTGACGCCCAGGCGCTCTTCCATCCGCGCAATGCTTTTACCCACCGCCGACGATGACACGCCCAGTGCGCGGCCCGCAGCGGTGAAGCTAAGCGTTTGCGCGACCTGCACAAAAACCGAGAGGCTGCCCAGATTGTCCATGGTGATGCCTTTGCCGATTGCGGACATCAACGTCCGATAAGTTCGGAACCTTAGCCTGTTTTTCCGCGCCTCGCAGCCCCCTACCCTTGGCTCCTTGACCCTTTCAAGGAGAGCCCCGATGAACGACAGCCCCCAATTGATCGATACAGCCCCCCACGCTGAACCGCTGCCACTGGCCGGTTTGCTGGCGTTGGCCTGCGCCGGCTTTATCACCATCCTCACCGAGGCAATGCCCGCCGGTTTGTTACCGCAAATCGGTGCTGGGCTCGGGGTCTCCCAGGCTCTGGTCGGGCAACTGGTAACGCTCTATGCGCTCGGCTCGTTGCTCGCCGCTATCCCGCTGACATTGCTGACCCGGGGTTGGCGCCGGCGGCCGTTGCTGTTGATCGCCATCGGCGGCTTTGCAGTGGTTAACAGTGTCACCGCCTTTTCCAGCCACTATGGCTTGACCTTGGCTGCACGATTTTTCGCCGGTGTGTTCGCGGGCTTGCTGTGGGCCTTGCTGGCGGGTTACGCCAGCCGTATGGTCGCACCTCATCTGCAGGGCCGGGCGATTGCCGTGGCCATGCTGGGTGCGCCGCTGGCCTTGTCCCTCGGCGTGCCCGCCGGCACCCTGCTGGGTACGCTGGTCGGATGGCGCGCCAGTTTTGCCATCATGACTGGCCTGACCCTGTTACTGCTGGTATGGGCGCGTTGGCAACTGCCGGATTTTGCCGGTGAACCGCCAAGCAAACGCCTCGGCTTACGTCAGGTACTGGCGTTGCCAGGCATACGGCCGGTGCTCTGGGTGACCTTTACCTACGTGCTCGCACATAACATTCTCTATACCTACATCGCCCCTTTGCTGGTGCCCGCCGGTATCGGCCGCGAGATTGATCGCGTGCTGCTGGTGTTCGGCCTGATGGCCCTGCTGAGTATCTGGCTGGTAGGCGTCTGGATTGACCGGCACCTGAGGCTACTGACCCTCATCAGTTGCGCGATGTTCGCCGTTGCGGCCCTGCTGCTCGGATTATGGTTCAACTGCGTAGTCGCCATTTACGTCAGCGTGGCGTTGTGGGGGCTCGCCTTCGGTGGGCTGCCCGCGCTCTTGCAAACCGCGCTGGCCAAGTCGGCTGGCAACTCGGCCGATGCCGCCCAATCGATGTTGGTCACGGTATGGAACCTGGGCATCGCCGGAGGTGGATTAGTGGGCGGGCTCTTGCTCGAACGTTGGGGCGTCGTGGCATTTCCATGGGCAGTTCTAGGATTGATCGTGTTGGCGCTGGGCGCAATCCGGGGTAAAGCGCTGCCCGCGCGATGACAAGTTTGTTTACAACTTATTCCTCACCTTCCTATCATCGCCCCTGGGTGCGTTGTTGCATAAAGCACGGCGCAGGTTAAAAGCCAAGCATTGGTCGGGCCGCCAATGGAGATTTGTCGTGCCTGATAAACACCCCGCCATCCCCCGCCCCCAGCGCTTGACTGAGGGCGCGCTGTCCGCCCTTGAGCGCTTTTCACACATCGAAGCCGTCAGCGGGATCGTGCTGCTGCTGGCCGCCATCGTCGCGCTGGTGTGGGCCAACAGCCCCGCCGCCGCGACCTACGAGCATTTCTGGAACACGCCCATCACCCTCGGGCTGGGTGATTACAGCGTGTCGCGCTCCCTGCATTTTCTGGTAAATGACGGGCTGATGACCATTTTCTTTCTGGTGGTCGGTGCCGAGATCCGCCAGGAAATCAAAGACGGCGCCCTCGCCAACCTTAAGCTGGCCACGCTGCCCTTGGGCGCGGCGTTGGGCGGTGTGCTGATGCCCGCACTCATCTACACCCTGCTCAACCACGACACCGCCGCCGCGAGTGGCTGGGCAGTCCCCACCGCGACCGACATCGCCTTTGCCGTGGGTGTGCTTGCGCTGCTGGGCAAATCGATTCCCAGTGGCGTACGCATCCTGCTGTTGGCCTTGGCGATCATCGATGACATCGTGGCGATCCTGATCATCGCGATCTTTTTCACCGCCAGCCTCGACTACATGGGCTTGGTGATTGCTGCCGGCGGGCTGGCCCTGGTGTTGGTGTTCCAACGCATGGGCATCAGCAAGGCGGCGATCTACCTGCTGCCAGGCGCTATCGTGTGGTTTGGCCTGCTCAAGACCGGCGTGCACCCAACGCTCGCCGGGGTGATCCTTGGCTTGATGACCCCCGTCAATTCCAAGCCCACGCGGGAACGCCCGCTGGAAACCATCGAACGCACCTTCAACGAGCTGATGGACCGGTTCTCGCAGCCAGCCGAAGGGACCCAGCAAGTCGCCACGCCCCTCAAGCAATTGCGCGAAGCTCAACGGGAAATACTGCCGCCGGTGCAGCGTGTTCAATCGGCGCTGCACCCCTGGGTAGCGTTCGGCGTGATGCCGCTGTTTGCATTGGCCAACGCCGGTGTGAGCCTGGACGGTTTCAATCTGGATGACCCGCTGGCCCACGGTGTGTTCATGGGCGTCATCTTCGCCCTGGTGCTCGGCAAGCCTCTGGGCGTGATGCTGGCGAGCCTGGCGCTGGTCAAGCTCAACATCTGCAAGCTGCCGGACGGTGTGACCTGGACGGGCGTTGGCCTCGTCGGCCTGCTGGCGGGGATCGGTTTCACCATGTCGATCTTTATCTCTTCCCTGGCATTTTCCGACCCGGCCCTGCTGTCGGCTGCGAAGCTGAGCGTATTGGCGGCTTCAACCCTGGCGGCGGTGATCGGGTTGACATGGGGCAAGCTCAAGTTTGCTGCCAAGCCTATCTGAGGCAGAGCACCAACCTGTGGCGAGGGAGCTTGCTCCCGCTGGGTCGCGAAGCGGCCCTAAAAAGCCGGGACTGCTGCGCAGTCAACGGGAGCAAGCTCCC
>NZ_BCBO01000015.1:0-65639 GCF_001320835.1 Pseudomonas sp. NBRC 111138
CGAAGCGGCCCTAAAAAGCCGGGACTGCTGCGCAGTCAACGGGAGCAAGCTCCCTCGCCACAGTGACAGTCCCATTTAACTGAGTAGCCGCTTTATCAAGGGCAAAAAAAGACCCCGGCCTTTTCAGGTCGGGGTCTTTTTATTCAGGCCGGCATCAATACTTCTTGATGTCTGCCTGGGTTTCCAGCTGCTTGCGGTAGGCCGCGAAGTCCTGCTGGCCAATACGGGAAGCGAGGAAGCGGCGGTATTGCGCTTTTTCTTCGTCCGTAGGGGCCGCTGCTTCGTTCACGCCGTTCAAGCGCACGATCACCAGGCTGCCATCGCGCAGGGTCACGGTGGTGAAGGTCGGCTTGTCCTTGGCCGCAGGCTTGGGCATGCGGAACAAGGCTTGCAGCACGGCCGGGTCGATGGAGTCCTGACCACGGGTAGCTGCCTCAGTCACCTTCCAGGCCTGGCCGTCAACCGGCTGGTCCAGCGCGGTCTTGCCATCACGCAGGCTGGCGATCAACTCGTCGGCATGGGCTTTGGCGGCAGCGCTCGCGCGCTCCTTGGTCATCTGGGTGCGAATGGCCGCAGCGACGTTCTCCAGCGGCAACTGGGCCGGCTTGAGATGCTCTTTGGCACGCAGCACGATGATGGTTTCCGGGTCCAGCTCGATAGCGCTGCTGTTTGCACCTTCATCCAGCACTTCCGGGCTGAAGGCTGCAGTGACCACGGCACGGTTGGCCGCAACACCTTCGCCACCTTCACGGCCAAACGGCGCGGAAGTGTGGACGGTCAGCTTCAGGTCAGACGCCGGCTGGGCCAGGTCAGAGGCTTCGAATGCCGCATCTTCCAATTGCTTGGTCGCTTCGACAAAACGCTGTTCAACCTGCTGTGCCTTGAGCTCGCGGGTCAGCTTGTCTTTCAGGCTGGCGAACGATGGCACCTCAGGCGCTTCAACGCCCAGCAACTTGATCAGATGCCAACCGAAGGTAGTGCGCACTGGCGCCGACACCTGGTCTTGCTTCAAGCCGTACAGCGCGGTTTCGAAGTCCGGGTCATAAACGCCAGGGCCGGCAAAGCCGAGGTCACCGCCATTGTTGGCCGAACCTGGGTCCTGGGAGAACTCCTTGGCCAGGGCTTCGAACTTCTCACCCTTGGCCAGGCGCGCCTGGATGTCTTCGATCTTGGCCTTGGCTTGCGCCTCGGTGACCTTGTCGTTGACTTCAATCAGGATATGCGCGGCACGACGCTGTTCAGCGAGGTTGGCGGTTTCCTTCTCGTAGGCAGCCTGCAGCTCATCGTCCTTGACGCTGACCTGGTCGAAGAAGGAAGACTTCTTCAACTCCAGATAGTCGATGACCACCTGGTCCGGGGTCATGAACTCTTTGGCGTGCTGGTCGTAGTAGGCCTTGACCTCGTCGTCGGTGAGTTTCACCGCCGCAGGGTCAGCCTTGATGTTGACGGTAGCGAAGTCGCGGGTCTGTTTTTCCAGACGGGCAAATGCCAGCACCTCGGCGTCGGTCACAAAACCGCTGCCGGCGATGCCTGCGCGAACCTGGCCGATCAGCATTTCCTGGGTCAGCATTTGACGGAATTGCATGCGGCTATAGCCCAGCTGACGGATCACCTGGTCAAAGCGTTCGGCGTTGAACTTGCCGTCCACCTGGAATTCCGGCGTCTGCAGGATCACCTGGTCCAGCGCCGCTTCCGAGAAGCCGAACTTGGAATCGGCAGCACCTTGCAGCAGCAGCTTGCGGTCGATCAGGCCCTTGAGGGCAGCATCGCGCAGCAGTTTTTCGTCCAGCAGGGAAGCATCGAAATCCTTGCCCAACTGTTGCATCAGCTGGCGCCGTTGCATATCGACGGCCTGGCTCAGTTCGGTCTGGGTGATTTCTTCACCATTGACCTTGGCCACGTCCTGCTTGTTATTACCCGAAGCCTGGAAAATGGCTTCGATACCGGTGAACGCCATCAAAGCGACGATGATCCCGATAATGGTCTTGGCAATCCAGCCTTGTGAATTGTCCCTGATATTTTGCAGCATGCGTCCCCCAGAAACGGTTGAACTTCAAAAATTAGGCAACCGTGGAGCGTGGGTAGAGTCCGGATAGAAGAAAGGCGCATCCGAGGATGCGCCTTCTCGTAACTGGCGGAGCGGACGGGGGTTCGAATCTGCACCCCCGGCGTGGCGACCCGATACGTGGGTCAGCTACCGCTCCGCTGCCAGGCCAGACCTGCGTCCGACCCGGGTAAGCAAAGGCTTGAACGAAGCTTAGTTAACGGCTTCTTTCAGGGCTTTACCGGCTTTGAAACCTGGTTTCTTGGCAGCAGCGATTTGCAGTGCTTTGCCGGTCTGTGGGTTACGGCCAGTGCGAGCTGGGCGGTCAGTCACAGAGAAAGTACCGAAGCCTACCAGTACCACGGAGTCGCCGGCCTTCAGAGCGCCAGTGACGGATTCGATTACTGCGTCCAGCGCACGGCCAGCAGCAGCTTTCGGGATATCAGCGGATGCAGCGATAGCATCAATCAGTTCCGACTTGTTCACTCTAAGTCCCCTTATATATCTATTGAGTATGATTCTAAGTTTTTTGGTAAAAAGCAAAACCAGTGCTGAATGGCCTACAGACACTTAAGAGCCGCTTTATAACAAGGGCTCTAAAAAGCTGTCAAGGAAGCCCCCCAGGCTCCAACACATTAATGCGTGCTAATTCTTTCCTTGGAATCGGACTCGCGTTTTTCGTCCTTCGCGACTATCTCCGGGACCACATCCGGCAAGGGCTCCGGCGCGTATTGCAGCGCAATTTGCAGGACCTCGTCAATCCATTTAACCGGTTTAATCTGAAGATCCTGCTTGATATTGTCAGGAATTTCCTTCAAGTCGCGAACATTCTCTTCAGGAATGATCACGGTCTTGATTCCACCCCGGTGCGCAGCGAGTAATTTCTCTTTCAGACCACCGATCGCCAATACCTGACCACGCAGGGTAATTTCCCCGGTCATCGCCACATCGGCGCGTACAGGAATGCCGGTCAACGCTGATACCAGCGCCGTGCACATGCCTACGCCAGCGCTAGGGCCGTCTTTAGGGGTCGCCCCTTCCGGCATGTGGATATGGGTGTCGTGCTTCTCGTGGAAGTCCAGCGGGATGCCCAGGCTGCGGGCGCGGCTGCGCACCACGGTCTGCGCGGCGGTAATGGATTCGACCATCACGTCCCCCAGGGAACCGGTCTTGATCAATTGGCCTTTGCCCGGAATCACCGCAGCTTCGATGGTGAGCAATTCGCCACCCACCTGAGTCCACGCCAAACCAGTCACCTGGCCGACCTGATCCTGTTGCTCGGCCAGGCCGTAGCGGAATTTCTTCACGCCCAGGAAGTGTTCCAGGGAATCGGCAACTACCTTCACAGAGAAGCGTTTTTCCAGCGCGTGCTCCTTCACCGCCTTGCGGCAGATCTTCGCGATCTGGCGCTCAAGGCCCCGTACACCGGCCTCGCGGGTGTAGTAGCGCACGATGTCACGGATCGCCTCGACCTCGAATTCGATCTCGCCCTTCTTCAGGCCGTTCGCCGAAATCTGCTTGGGCGCCAGGTACTTGACTGCGATGTTGATCTTCTCGTCTTCGGTGTAGCCCGGCAGACGAATCACCTCCATCCGATCCAGCAAGGCTGGCGGAATGTTCATGGAGTTGGAGGTGCACAAGAACATTACGTCAGACAAGTCGTAGTCGACTTCCAGGTAATGGTCGTTGAAATTATGGTTTTGCTCGGGATCAAGCACTTCGAGCAAGGCCGACGCCGGATCGCCACGCATATCGCTGCCCATTTTGTCGATTTCATCGAGCAGGAACAGCGGGTTGCGTACACCCACCTTTGTCATCTTTTGAATCAATCTTCCTGGCATCGAACCGATGTAGGTACGGCGATGACCACGGATTTCCGCTTCGTCACGCACGCCACCCAAGGCCATGCGCACGAACTTGCGGTTAGTCGCGCTGGCAATCGATTCCGCCAGGGATGTTTTACCCACACCTGGAGGCCCGACCAGGCACAGCACCGGCCCGCGGATTTTTTTCACACGCTTTTGCACGGCGAGGTACTCAAGGATGCGCTCCTTGACCTCTTCCAGGCCGTAATGGTCAGCGTCGAGGATCTCTTCAGCACGGGCCAGGTCCAGGCGCACCTTGGTCTGGGCTTTCCACGGCACTTGCACCAACCAGTCGATATACGAGCGCACCACGGTGGCTTCGGCCGACATCGGCGACATCTGCTTGAGCTTGTTCAGCTCCGCGGTGGCCTTGGTCAGGGCGTCTTTGGGCAGGCCAGCGGCATCGATACGCTTCTTCAGCTCTTCGATTTCGTTGTGGCCCTCCTCGCCGTCACCGAGTTCTTTCTGAATGGCCTTCATCTGCTCATTCAGATAGTACTCGCGCTGGCTACGCTCCATCTGCTTCTTCACACGGCCACGGATGCGTTTCTCAACCTGCAGCAGGTCGATTTCGCCATCCAGCAACGCCAGCACGTGTTCGACACGGGCCGACAGGTCGATGATTTCGAGGATGTCTTGCTTCTGCTCGATCTTCAGCGCCATGTGGGCGGCCATGGTGTCGACCAGGCGGCTTGGCTCATCAATGCTGTTGAGGGACGACAGGACTTCAGCCGGAACTTTTTTGCCCAGTTGCACATACTGCTCGAACTGCGAGAGCAGGCTGCGCACGAACACCTCGGACTCACGCTCCGGGGCTTCGACTTCGTCGATCAGCGCCACTTCTGCACGCAGGTGGCCATCCACCTCCATGAAACGCTCTACGGCGCCGCGCTGCTCACCTTCGACTAACACCTTGACGGTGCCATCGGGCAGTTTGAGCAATTGCAGGACAGTGGCAATGGTGCCGACGCGATACAGGGCATCTTCACCTGGATCATCATCAGCAGGATTCTTCTGGGCCAACAGCAGGATTTGCTTGTCGCCCGTCATCGCGGCCTCGAGGGCTTCGATAGACTTCTCGCGCCCCACGAACAGCGGGATAACCATGTGCGGATAGACGACGACATCACGCAACGGCAGGAGAGGCAATTCGATGGTTGTCTTCATGATTTCGCCTCTATGACAGTTCAAAAATAAGCTTGAAACCAAGATGGGGGTTACATGCAAAAAAAACAAGCTCAATGCCAGTAGTTAAACGCATGAATACACGCGAATTTAACCACCGCTCCGAGAAAAGCCCCCAAAAAACAAGGGGCCCCTAGAGGCCCCTTGCTTGTACCGCAACTGCTGAACGCTTACGCGTCGGGTGCAGCCTTGGCAGCCGGCTCACTGTTTTCGTAGATATACAGTGGCTTGGATTTGCCTTCGATCACGCTTTCGTCGATCACCACTTTACTCACCTCGGACTGCGAGGGGATTTCGTACATGGTGTCGAGCAACACGCCTTCGAGAATAGAACGCAGGCCACGTGCACCGGTCTTGCGCTCCAGTGCCCGCTTGGCCACCGATTTCAGCGCATCGGTACGGAACTCGAGGTCTACACCTTCCATCTCGAACAATTTGCCGTATTGCTTGGTCAGGGCGTTTTTCGGCTCGGTGAGGATCTGGATCAAAGCCGCCTCATCCAACTCGTCCAACGTCGCCAGGACCGGCAGACGGCCAACGAATTCCGGGATCAGACCGAACTTGACCAGATCGTCAGGCTCGACTTCACGCAGGGACTCGCCCACCTTCTTGCCTTCTTCCTTGCTACGCACTTCCGCACTGAAACCAATGCCGCCACGGGTGGAACGCTGCTGAATCACCTTCTCCAGACCGGAGAACGCACCGCCACAAATGAACAGGATGTTGCGCGTATCAACCTGAAGGAATTCCTGCTGCGGGTGCTTGCGGCCGCCTTGTGGCGGAACGGAAGCAACCGTGCCTTCGATCAGTTTCAACAGGGCCTGCTGCACGCCTTCACCGGAAACGTCCCGGGTGATCGACGGGTTGTCCGACTTGCGCGAGATCTTGTCGATCTCGTCGATGTAGACAATACCCATCTGGGCCTTCTCTACGTCGTAGTCGCACTTCTGCAGCAGTTTCTGAATGATGTTCTCGACATCTTCACCCACGTAGCCAGCCTCGGTGAGGGTGGTGGCGTCGGCGATGGTGAACGGAACGTTCAACAGGCGAGCGAGGGTTTCTGCAAGCAGGGTTTTACCCGAGCCTGTAGGACCGATCAGCAAGATGTTGCTCTTGCCAAGTTCAACCTCGTCACCTTTCTTGTCACGCTGGTTCAAGCGCTTGTAGTGGTTGTACACCGCTACGGCCAGAACCTTCTTTGCACGCTCTTGACCAATGACGTACTGGTCAAGGATGCCGCTGATTTCTTTAGGCGAAGGTAATTTATGCGCACTGCTCTCGGCCTGGGCTTCCTGCACCTCCTCACGGATGATGTCATTGCACAGGTCGACGCATTCGTCGCAGATAAACACCGAGGGGCCGGCAATCAATTTGCGTACTTCATGCTGGCTTTTGCCACAGAAGGAGCAATAGAGCAGCTTGCCGTTGTCCTCGCCGTTGCGGGTGTCAGTCATTCGTTCGATCCAAATCCGATAGGCTTGCAACACAAGATGAAGGCTTATGCGGGCTTTTTCAAGCCCGCCAGTGGTCGGACATGCCGACCAGCCCTATTTTGAGCGGCTTATATTAAGCGGGGCGCTTGTCGATCACTGCGTCGATCAACCCGTATTCCTTGGCGGCTTCAGCGCTCATGAAATTGTCACGGTTGGTATCGCGCTCGATTTCTTCCAGGGTGCGCCCGCTGTGCTTGGCCATCAGCGTGTTGAGACGCTCACGAATGAAGAGGATTTCCTTGGCGTGGATTTCGATGTCCGACGCCTGGCCCTGGAAACCGCCCAGTGGCTGGTGAATCATCACACGCGAGTTCGGCAGGCAGAAACGCTTGCCTTCGGCACCCGCGGTCAGCAGGAAGGCGCCCATGCTGCACGCCTGGCCAATACAGGTGGTCGACACGTTTGGCTTGATGAACTGCATGGTGTCGTAGATCGACATGCCCGCAGTCACCGAACCGCCCGGTGAGTTGATGTAGAGATGGATGTCCTTGTCCGGGTTTTCCGCTTCAAGGAACAGCAATTGCGCACAAATCAGGTTGGCCATGTAGTCCTCTACCGGGCCAACCAGAAAGATCACTCGCTCCTTGAGCAGGCGCGAGTAGATGTCGTAGGCGCGTTCGCCACGAGCGGACTGCTCGACAACCATCGGGACCAGGCCGCCTGCGGCCTGGATATCAGAGTTCTGCTGAATATAGGAATTACGGAACATGCTCTGCAGTTACTCCCAAATAGTCATGTCTTGAAAACGCATAAGCCAGCGCGAGGCTGGCTTATGGTTGAATTTCCAACGAGTTGGACAATCAGTCGGCTTGTGCTGCTTCCGCCGGTTTGACTGCTTCTTCGTAAGAGACCGCTTTATCGGTCACCTTAGCCTTCTGCAGAACAGTATCCACAACTTGTTCTTCCAGCACAACCGAACGTACTTCGTTCATCTGCTGCTCGTTCTTGTAGTACCAAGCCACGACCTGCTCAGGCTCCTGGTAGGCCGAAGCCATTTCCTGGATCATTTCGCGAACGCGGTCTTCGTCTGGCTTGAGGTCAAACTGCTTGACCACCTCGGCCACGATCAGGCCCAGCACAACGCGGCGCTTGGCTTGCTCTTCGAACAGCTCGGCCGGCAGTTGGTCAGGCTTGATGTTGCCACCAAACTGCTGAACCGCTTGAACGCGCAGGCGATCCACTTCGTTGGACAGCAGGGCCTTAGGCACTTCGATCGGGTTGGCGGCCAGCAGACCGTCCATGACCTGGTTCTTGACCTTGGACTTGATAGCCTGGCGCAGCTCACGCTCCATGTTCTTGCGAACTTCGGTGCGGAAGCCTTCGATGCCGGTTTCCTTGATGCCGAACTGGGCGAAGAACTCTTCGTTCAGCTCTGGCAGCTTAGGCTCGGAAACGCTGTTGACGGTAACGGTGAACTCGGCGGCTTTGCCAGCCAGGTCCAGGTTCTGGTAGTCAGCAGGGAAAGTCAGGTTCAGAACGCGCTCTTCGCCGGCTTTGGCGCCAACCAGGCCGTCTTCGAAACCAGGGATCATGCGGTTGGAACCCAGCACCAGCTGAGTGCCCTTGGAGGAGCCGCCAGCGAAGACTTCGCCGTCAACCTTGCCAACGAAATCGATGTTCAGTTGGTCTTCGTTCTGGGCGGCACGGTCGGCCACTTCAAAACGAGTGTTCTGCTTGCGCAGGATTTCCAGCATGTTGTCCAGGTCCGAATCAGCCACTTCGGCGCTCAGACGCTCGATTTCGATACCGTCGAAACCGGCCACTTCAAATTCCGGGAACACTTCGAATACGGCAACGTATTCCAGGTCCTTGCCCGCTTCCAGGGACTTGGGCTCGATCGAAGGCGAGCCAGCCGGGTTCAGCTTCTGCTCGACAACGGCTTCGTAGAAGGAAGCCTGGATCACGTCACCTACAGCTTCCTGGCGCGCATCGGCACCAAAACGACGCTTGATTTCGCTCATAGGCACTTTGCCTGGACGGAAACCAGCGATCTTGGCCTTTTGGGCAGTCTGCTGCAGACGCTTGTTGACCGCAGTCTCGATACGCTCTGCCGGCACGGTGATGCTCAGGCGGCGCTCGAGAGCAGTAGTATTTTCAACAGAAACTTGCATGGATATTCCTCGTTGCACAGACATTAGCCGGCCATTTCCGACCCCAATCAAGGGCATGCATTCTAGTGGGTCAAACTCAAGAAGTCACCCTACTGAAAACACCGCGAAAAACAGCCGGCAATTTATCGGTACGAAAGCACTGAAGTACCTCGCCCCGGTGACAAATACAGCCAAATTGCGCCAGGGCTCTGCGCCGCCCCTCTCTATATATAGAAGGAACAACCATTCATCTCCCTGACGGCCCGCCCTGCGAACAAGGCGAGCAAGCAACGCGGCATCATCGAGATACATAAATACGACGACACGCCCTGCCGGGGCAGCCCAGCACCTGCAACCACCCAATCTCAAACCGCCAAAACCAAAAAAGGCGCCAGACTGTTAAATCTGGCGCCTTTCGAATATGGGGTGGACGAAGGGGATCGAACCCTCGACAACGGGAGTCACAATCCCGTGCTCTACCAACTGAGCTACGCCCACCATATTGCGTTAACAAAGAAACCAAACCACTTCTTTGTTGAGCCCTGCCCCGCCTGACGACCGGGAAAAGCTTTAATTGGTGCGGATGAAGAGACTCGAACTCTTACGCCTCGCGGCGCTGGAACCTAAATCCAGTGTGTCTACCAATTCCACCACATCCGCGCTTGAAGCTCTTAAAGCAAAGGCGCCAGACTGTTAAATCTGGCGCCTTTCAGAATATGGGGTGGACGAAGGGGATCGAACCCTCGACAACGGGAGTCACAATCCCGTGCTCTACCAACTGAGCTACGCCCACCATATAGCGCTACTTGTGCCAAAGCTGCCTAATGGCGCACCCGGCAGGACTCGAACCTGCGACCATCCGCTTAGAAGGCGGATGCTCTATCCAGCTGAGCTACGGGCGCCTTATTAATCTGTACTCTTGGAGGATTACAAACTAAGTGCTTCCAGCCTTGCAGTACAACTATTCTGCTCGACCTTCTTAACCAGTGCTAGGCTGTGCCCGACAAGTGCGACGAATAGTATAGATGCCCTGGAAACCCGTCAAATCTTTTTTGAAAAAAACTGATTTTATTTAAGGGGTTAGGGCAATTTGCAGACCAAGCGCCTTTGCCCTCGCGCCTTGGCATGCGAGAATGCGCGCACTTTTCTTCCCCCTCTCGATGGTTAATCACGCGTAATGACTGCACAACTTATCGACGGCAAATCAATCGCCGCCAGCCTGCGCCAGCAGATCGCCAAACGAGTCACCGAGCGCAGCCAGCAAGGCCTGCGCACGCCTGGCCTCGCGGTGATCCTGGTCGGCAGCGATCCTGCCTCTCAGGTTTATGTCTCGCACAAGCGTAAAGACTGTGAAGAGGTCGGCTTTATTTCCAAGGCCTACGACTTGCCTTCGGACACTACTCAACAGGCCCTGACCGACCTGATTGACAGCCTCAACGATGACCCGGGCATGGACGGCATCCTCCTGCAACTGCCGCTGCCAGAGCATTTGGACGCCTCCAAACTGCTTGAGCGCATCCGCCCGGACAAAGACGTCGACGGTTTCCACCCTTATAACGTCGGCCGCCTGGCCCAACGCATTCCCCTGCTGCGCCCATGCACGCCTAAAGGCATCATGACGCTGCTGGAAAGCACCGGTGTCGACCTGTACGGCCTTGACGCTGTGGTGGTGGGCGCATCGAACATCGTCGGTCGCCCGATGGCCATGGAGCTGCTGCTGGCCGGCTGCACCGTGACCGTCACCCATCGCTTCACCAAGGACCTCGCCGGCCACGTCGGCCGTGCCGACCTGGTGGTAGTCGCCGCCGGCAAGCCGGGCCTGGTCAAGGGTGAGTGGATCAAGGAAGGCGCCATCGTTATTGACGTGGGTATCAACCGCCAGGAAGACGGCAAGTTGGTGGGCGACGTGGTGTATGAAACCGCCCTGCCCCGAGCAGGCTGGATCACGCCGGTCCCCGGCGGTGTCGGGCCGATGACCCGGGCCTGCTTGCTGGAAAACACCTTATATGCAGCGGAAACGCTGCACGGTTAATAACCAGAGGTGATGAAAAAGCCCTGCCTTAGCGCAGGGCTTTTTATTGCCCGTAAAAAAACCGTTTTTTCTTAGTTTTTAGGCACTTTCGTCTGGTTCTAGAAGAACATTCGACAGTTCTTCATCCATACTCCTAAAATGTAACGTCATTTGTCTTAAGTCCCGTTCTACAACGGCATTTCCTTACTTTTTAGCGAGTTCATCCGCGTGAAAATTCGTCTTTCTATTGTCAGCCTGTTTTTTGCGATAACAGGCACCTTCGCCCACGCTGCCGAATCCACCCTGGCCCCGCGTGACGCCTCCAAGCTGCAGATCGCCTCCGGCAGCGCCATGCTGGTCGACTTGCAGACCAATAAAGTCATTTATTCCAGCAACCCTGACGTGGTGGTACCTATCGCCTCGGTGAGCAAGCTGATGACTGGCCTGATCGTCCTCGAAGCCAAGCAGAATATGGACGAGTACATCGACATCAACATCACCGACACGCCCGAGATGAAAGGCGTGTTCTCCCGGGTGAAGATCGGCAGCCAGATGCCACGCAAGGAAATGCTGCTGATCGCGCTGATGTCTTCGGAAAACCGCGCCGCCGCCAGCCTCGCCCACCACTATCCAGGCGGTTACGCGGCCTTCATTGCCGCGATGAACGCCAAGGCCAAGTCCCTGGGCATGACCAGCACCCACTACGTGGAGCCCACCGGCCTGTCGATCCATAACGTGTCGACCGCCCGCGACCTGAGCAAGCTGCTGGCCTATGCGCGCAAGTTTCCGATGCTGAGCCAGTTGAGCACCACCAAGGAAAAGAACGTGTCGTTCCGCAAGCCTAATTACACCTTGGGCTTCTCCAACACCGATCACCTGATCAACCGCGCCAACTGGGATATCAAGCTGACCAAGACCGGCTTCACCAACCAGGCCGGCCATTGCCTGGTGTTGGTGACGAGCATGGGCAATCGCCCGGTGTCGCTGGTGATTCTGGATGCCTTTGGCAAGTTCACCCATTTTGCCGATGCCAGCCGTATTCGTAGCTGGGTCGAGACCGGCAAAGGCGGCGCAGTGCCTGATGTAGCGCTGCGTTACAAGGCCGATAAAAACCTCAAGAACCGAGCGACCGCTACGGAAGTACGTCGATAAGCAACGGTTTTAGTGTGGGAGCGGGCTTGCCCGCTCCCACATTATTTGAGCTTCACTTCTTCTCTGCCAACACCTTGAGCGCTTGGGCCGCCGCTTGCTCCTGCCCCGCCTGCCCCGTGGCATTGGCCGCTTCGCGCCAGCGCTGCACGTCCACATTGGCCGGCAACTGGCTCGGGCGCTGGGTCAGAATGGCCCAATGGCCCGCGCTCGCCCACGCCGACTCGAAGTCGCTGAAGCGCATGATCAGCCGGCGCTCGTTGCCAGAGCGCAACAGCACCGTACTCTTCTGTTGGTTGAACCCCACCACCACGACATAGCGCGCCCCGGACCAATAACTGGCGTTGATCCGCGCCATCACTGGGTAACCCGCCGCCACCTGCGCCAGCACGGCGGTCAGCTTGGCCTCCAGTGGATACACCATCAGCCCGTATTCACGTGCCAACACTTGCATGTTGCGCTCAAGGTCCGCCTCGGCGCCGGGCAGGTGCAGCGGTTTATCAAGCAAACCCGGTGTCATGACAATGCCTTGTTGCGACAGCATGCTGGCAAGTGCCGTAGGACCGCTCTGATAAGCCTCGCTGCGAAAGGTCGGCACGCCAGTGAGTTCAACGCGCTCCGGCAAGCCTGGCAGTTTCGATGGTGTGCTGCTGGCACAGGCCGCCAGCCCAAGGGCAGCGGCGAGCAGCAAGGAGGTTTTAAGGTTCGACCGTAAGCGCAATTTTTTCACTCTCTTGATCAACTGCCGGTAAAGGCCTCCGATCATAGGGCGCCCCGCCCCGCCGGTATAGCCCACTGGCTCAGTAAAGCGGCGCTGATAGAGCAAAGAAGTTGGACCGACTCGACCATTGGTCAATAGCAGGCAACCGCCAGCTGACTAGACTGTCCATTGAGAAGACTGTGTGTGCCCCAAGTGGGCGAAAGGAGGCCCGAATGAGCCTTGCGACAACGATTTTCCTGTTGATCTGTGGTTGGCTGGCCGTCGCCGCCGCCATGCTGTGGGGAGTCATGCGCGTGACGCGCCGGCATCATCACCCCCACGTCAAACCTGCTGCACCCGCAGAACCGCACAAGGCGACGGCGCATCACGCCTAGCCAGGCATGCAATTGAAGTCCTGGGTCGCGGCAATTTCCTTGCCGTGGCCGTCCTCAAGAGACGCACGCACCGTGGTGCCCAGGCTCGACTCCACCAGGGTGTAGTGCTCACCTGCCTTGAAATGCTTGTACTCGATGCGGCCCTGGCAGTCCTGCTGGTTGTCATCACCCGGCTCGTCTTCAAATAAAGTCACGTCCAGGCGATGGTCACCCGGGGTCACCTCAAAATAGCGCCCATCGTCCACCCGCTTGCCATCGACACGCTCGGCCATCAGGTCATTCGGCGCTTCTTCCTGCAAGCCGATCCAGGCTTCGCTGGGGTCCGCCTTGGGGATCGGGCCGGCGCAGGCCGACAGTAAACAGACAAAGCCAAGGACGGGAACTAACAACAGTGGTTTGAGTGACATGACAGGGCTCCAAAGGGCATGAATGAAAAGCTCGTATCCGATGGCTGACAAGCTTGATGAGCCGCCCTTCCTGGAACAAATGAATCCCTATGAAAGTATCTTCAGCCCTTGACTAAAACTTCCTTCACCTGGCTGAAAGGTGCGTGTTAGGTGGGTCGGTCAAGACTGCCGGGGTTTGCAATCCTGCTCTTCTCGGAGACTCACGCATGCTCGGGCTGGTAAAGACCGCACTGCACAAGCCGTACACCTTCATCGTGCTGGCTATATTCATCTGCATCATCGGGCCGATGGCGGCCCTGCGTACGCCCACGGATGTTTTTCCCGATATCGGCATTCCCGTGGTCGCCGTGGTGTGGCAGTACAACGGCCTGTCTCCGGACGCCATGGCCGGCCGGGTGATCTACACCTACGAACGCTCCCTGAGCACCACCGTCAACGACATCGAACATATCGAGTCGCAATCGTTGCCCGGCATGGGCATCGTCAAGATCTTCTTCCAGCCTGGCGTCGATATCCGTACCGCCAATGCCCAGGTCACGGCGGTGTCACAAACCGTGCTCAAGCAAATGCCACCGGGCATCACCCCGCCGCTGATCCTCAACTACAGCGCCTCCACGGTGCCGATCCTGCAAATGGCGTTCTCCAGCCCCAGCCTTTCGGAAGCCAAAATTCGCGACCTGGTGCAGAACAATATCCGCCTGCCCTTGAGCGCCCTGCCCGGCCTGGCCATGCCCACCCCAATGGGTGGCAAGCAACGGCAGATCACCCTCGACCTCGACCCTCAAGCCCTGGCCGCCAAAGGCTTGTCGGCCCAGGACGTGGGCACCGCCCTGGCGCTGCAGAACCAGATCATCCCGGTGGGCACCGCCAAGCTCGGCCCCAACGAATACACGATCCTGCTCAACAACAGCCCCAAGGCGATTGATGAGCTCAACGACTTGCCGATCAAGACCGTCGACGGTGCGCTGATCACCATCGGCCAAGTGGCCCATGTGCGCGACGGTTCACCACCGCAAACGAATATCGTGCGGGTCGACGGCCATCGCGCCGTGCTGATGCCGGCGCTGAAAAACGGCAGCATCTCCACGCTGTCGATCATCGACGGTATCCGGCAGATGCTGCCGCGCATCAACGAAACCTTGCCACCGTCGCTGAAAACCTCGCTGCTGGGCGATGCCTCGGTGTTCGTCAAGCAGTCGGTGGGCAGCGTGGCCCAGGAAGGCATCATTGCCGCACTGCTCACCAGTGCGATGATCCTGCTGTTTCTCGGCAGTTGGCGCTCGACCTTGATCATCGCCGCGTCGATTCCCCTGGCAGTGCTGTCGGCCATCGCGCTGTTGGCCGTCAGTGGGCAAACCCTCAACGTGATGACATTGGGCGGGCTGGCGTTGGCGGTGGGCATCCTGGTGGACGACGCCACGGTGACCATCGAGAACATCAACTGGCACCTGGAGCAAGGCAAGGCGGTGAAGGCCGCGATTCTCGACGGCGCCGCGCAAATCGTCGGCCCGGCTTTCGTCTCGCTGTTGTGCATCTGCATCGTGTTCGTGCCGATGTTTTTGCTGCAAGGCATCGCCGGTTACCTGTTCCGGCCAATGGCGCTGGCGGTGATCTTTGCCATGGCCAGTTCGTTCATTCTCTCGCGTACCCTGGTGCCGACGCTGGCGATGTATTTGCTCAAACCACATAGGCCGGAGGCAGGCGCGGGGCATCATCCGGAAGATGCATTCATCAATCACCACGAGGGTGAACAGCACTTGAGGCCGCGCAATGCGTTGCTGCAATCGGTGCTGAATTTTCAACAGGGATTCGAACGGCACTTTTCCAATATCCGCGACACCTACCATGGCCTGCTGACGCTGGCGCTGGGCGCACGCAAGCGCTTCATTGTCGGGTTCCTGGCCTGCGTACTCGCGTCGTTCCTGCTGTTGCCGAGCCTGGGCCAGGACTTTTTCCCGGCCACCGATGCGGGTGCCTTGGCCCTGCATGTGCGCTTGCCACTGGGCACGCGCATCGAAGAAAGCGCCGCGGCGTTCGATCGCATCGAAGCACGGATTCGCGAGGTTATCCCGGCCGAAGAACTGGACACCATCGTCGACAATATTGGCATTCCGCTCAGCGGCATCGACATGGCCTACAGCAGCAGCGGCACCATCGGCCCGCAGGACGGTGACATCCAGGTCAGCTTGAAAACGCACCACGCGCCCACCGCCGACTATGTGAAAAAACTGCGTGAAGCCCTGCCGCAAAGTTTCCCCGGCAGCCACTTTGCGTTCCTGCCCGCCGACATCAGCAGCCAGATCCTCAACTTCGGCGCTCCCGCCCCTCTGGACGTCAAAATCTCCGGGCGCAATGACGCAGAAAACCGCGCCTATGCCGTCGAGCTTGAACGGCGCTTGCAACATGTACCGGGGATTGCCGACCTGCGCATCCAGCAGTCCACCGGCTACCCCTCGCTGCAAGTAAACGTGGACCGTATGCGCGCCAATGGCCTGGGCATCACCGAGCGTGACGTCACCAACAGCATGGTCGCCTCCCTCGCCGGCAGCTCGCAAACCGCGCCGACCTTCTGGCTCAACCCGGCCAACGGCGTGTCTTACTCCATCGTCGCCGCCACCCCGCAATACCGCCTCGACAGCCTGCCGTCCCTGGAAGCGCTGCCAGTGACCGGTGCCGATGGGCAGGCGCAAATTCTCGGCGGCGTGGCAACCATCTCCCGGGTACAGAGCCCTGCCGTGGTGACTCACTACAACATCGAGCCTACCCTGGACCTGTACGCCAACGTGCAAGGCCGCGACCTGGGCGGCGTCGCCCGCGATGTGCAAAAGGTGCTGGATGACACTGCGTCCCTGCGCCCCAAAGGTGCGACCATCAGCCTGCACGGGCAGATCGATGCGCTGCATGAGGCGTTCAGTGGTTTGAGCTTCGGACTGCTCGGCGCGGTGGTGCTGATCTACTTGCTGATCGTGGTCAACTTCCAGTCGTGGGCCGACCCTTTTGTGATCATCACGGCGTTGCCGGCAGCATTGGCGGGCATCGTGTGGATGCTGTTTCTCAGTGGCACCTCGTTGTCGGTGCCAGCACTCACCGGCGCCATCTTGTGCATGGGCGTGGCCACCGCCAACTCGATCCTGGTGGTGAGCTTCTGCCGTGAGCGCCTGGCCGAACATGGCGATGCGTTGAAAGCCGCGCTGGAAGCCGGCTATACGCGCTTTCGCCCGGTGTGCATGACTGCCCTGGCAATGATCATCGGCATGTTGCCCCTGGCCATTTCCGAGGAGCAGAACGCCCCGCTCGGCCGGGCGGTCATCGGTGGCCTGGTCTTCGCCACCATCGCCACTTTGTTGTTTGTTCCCGTGGTCTTCAGCCTGGTCCACGGTCGTCATCCTACTCGCGCAACTGCTGGAGAAACGCCCCATGTCGCCTGATCAAAAACCCTCGCGCAAGCGTCTGATGCTCCTGGGTGTCGGTGGCCTGACGTTGGCTGCCCTGTTAGTCGCCAGCGGCCTGCACGCGCGTACGCTGCACGAGCAGTCGGTCACCGCCTGGACCGAAGCCGCCGCCGTCCCCCAGGTAATGGTGTTCCAACCCAAGCCAAACGCCGGCGGTGAAACCCTGCGCCTGCCCGCCCACCTGGAGGCATGGAGCAAAGCGGCGATCCATGCGCGTGTCAGCGGCTACTTGAAGGACTGGAAAGTCGACATCGGTGCCCAGGTCAAGGCCGGGCAAATCCTCGCCGAAATCGACAGCCCAGACCTCGACCAACAACTGGCCCAGGCCCATGCCCGCCTGATCCAGCAACAAGCCAATGCACGCCTGGCAGCCACCACGGCGACCCGCTGGCAAAACCTGCTGGCCAGCCATTCGGTATCGCGCCAGGACGCCGATGAGAAAACCTCCAACGCCGCAGCCGCCAAGGCCAACACCGAAGCCGCGGCAGCCGACTACGCACGACTGTGCGCCCTGGAAAGCTACAAGACCCTTCGAGCGCCATTCGCTGGCACCATCACTGCCCGCAACACGGACATCGGCCAGTTGATCAAGGCCGATAACGCCAGCGATCCGGAACTGTTCAACATTGCCGACACCCACCAATTGCGCTTGTACGTGCCGGTGCCGCAGAACTATGCAGCGGTCATTCATACGGGCCTTGAGGCCGAACTGACCGTCCCCGAGCACCCCGGCGAGCACTTCAAGGCACGCCTGATCGGTGACTCCACTGCCATCGACCGCCGCTCTGGCACCCTGCTCGCCCAGTTCGTTGCCGACAACCCCAACGGCGAACTGCTGCCAGGCGATTACGCCGAAGTCACCCTGCCGATTCCGGCCGATACCCATGGCGTGAGCATCCCGGCCAGCGCCTTGATCTTCCGCGCCCAGGGCACCCAGGTTGCGGTACTGGACGGTCGCAACCATGTGCACCTGCAAGACATTCATATTGGCCTGGACCTCGGCGAGCGCCTGGTGATCGACCAAGGCCTGAAGCCTGCTGACCGCATCATCGACAACCCGCCCGACGCCCTGCGCGAAGGCGACCCGGTGCAACTGGCCGACGCCTCGGGAGGTACGCATGCGCCCAAGGCTTAAGCCGCTGGCGGCACTGATGGTGCTGGCGTTGCAGGGTTGCTCGATGGCGCCCACCTATACGGTGCCATCGATTGACCTGCCCGCCCACTACCGCGAACAAACCAGCGATGGCCCCTGGCACAGCGCGCAACCGTCGGATCAACTGGCGCCCCAGTGGTGGCAGCTTTACAACGATTCGCGCCTGAACGGGCTGCAGCAGCAACTGCTCAAGGCCAACCCGGACCTGGCCGCGGCGCTGGCGCATTTCGATGCGTCCCAGGCCTACGCCAGTCAACTGCACGCGGGCCTTTTCCCGCAAATCACCGCCAGCGCGCAACCGCTGCGCCAACGTCAATCGGATTCACGACCGCTACGCGGTACTACACAGCCGTCGGTGTACAACAGCAATACCGCTGGGTTCTCCCTGGGTTACGACCTCGACCTGTGGGGCAGAATCCGCAACCAGGTCGCTGCGGGCGATGCCCAGGCGCAAGCGTCCTTTGATGATCTGGCGGTGGTGCGCCTGAGCCTGCAACAGCAGTTGGCGAGCCTGTATGTGCAGCTCAATGGGCTGGATGCACAGGGCCGAATCCTCAACACGTCGTTGCAGGACTTCAGCCAAGCGTTGCAACTGACCCGCAGCCGTTATGAAGGCCAGATTGCGTCGGAACTGGACCTGACCCGCGCGCAAAACCAACTGGCCGAAGCCAAGGCGCAGCTGGACGAAGTGCGTGGCCAGCGCAACCTCGCCGAGCATGCCATCGGCGAATTGGTGGGCGTGACGGCCAGTGATTTTTCATTGCCGCCCAGCCCGCAGCTAATGGCGTTGCCAAGCATTCCGGCGCAGTTGCCCAGCCACTTGCTGCAGCGTCGTCCAGACATTGCCGCAGCTGAACGTCGTGTGTTTGCGGCCAACGCAACGATCGGCGTGGCCAAGGCGGCGTGGTTCCCGGATTTCAGTTTGACCGGTGTGCTGGGCGGACAGACCCAAGGCGTTGGCAACCTGCTGTCCGCCGGCAACCGGTATTGGGCACTGGGGCCGCTGATGAACCTGCCGATCTTCGATGGCGGACGCTTGAGCGCCAACGAGCGCCAGGCCAAGGCCGAATTCGAGGAAGCCTCGGCACAGTACCGTAGCCACGTATTGAAAGCCGTGCGCGAGGTGGAAGATAACCTCGCACAACTGCGGGATTTGCAGCAGCAAGCCGAGGACGAACAAGCGGCCGCAGAGGCGGCGCAACATACCCAGGCCTTGGCGATGAACAGCTATCAGGCCGGGGCGGTGAGTTACCTGGACGTGGTCACCGCCCAAACCGCCGCGTTGCAGGCACAGAGAACGTTGCAGGCGGTGCAGACCCGGCAGTTGCAGGCGAGCGTGGGACTTTTGACCGCACTCGGCGGCGGCTGGCAGCCGGGTTAATAGCCACTGATCGTTCCCACGCTCTGCGTGGGAACGCCGCTCAGGACGCTCTGCGTCTGCCTCTAAAATCGTGACGCGGAGCGTCACAGGGTGCATTCCCACGCGGAGCGTGGGAACGATCAGGCCGCGAGCTGGCCGCTGGCAATGGCCGCTGAAGCGGCCACCATCGCGCGCAACAACACCGCACACCCTGCCGCCAGGTCATCCGGCGCGGCATTTTCGATTTCGTTGTGGCTGATGCCGCCTTCACACGGTACAAAGATCATCCCCGCCGGGCCAAGCTCAGCCACGAAAATCGCGTCGTGCCCTGCCCCGCTGACGATGTCCATGTTCGACAAGCCCAAGCCATTGGCGGCATCGCGCACCGCCTCCACGCAGCCTTTGTCGAAGTACAGCGGCGGGAAGTCCGCCGTGGGCTGCATGTCGAAACTCAAGCCATGTTTGGCGCAGGTGTCCTCGATCACCTGACGCACCTGGGCAATCATCGAGTCCAGCCGTGCCGGTTCCAGATGACGAAAATCCAGGGTCATGCGCACCTCACCGGGAATCACGTTGCGCGATCCCGGATACGCTTGCAGGCACCCCACCGTGCCGCATGCATGGGGCTGGTGCGCCAAGGCCGCAGCGTTCACGGCGGCCACCACCGCTGCCGCGCCTACCAGGGCATCCTTGCGCAAGTGCATGGGTGTAGGGCCGGCATGGGCTTCAACACCGCGCAGCTTCAGGTCAAACCACTTTTGCCCGAGGGCGCCGAGCACCACGCCGATGGTTTTGTGTTCATCCTCCAGAATCGGCCCTTGTTCGATATGGGCCTCGAAATACGCGCCGACCTTATGCCCGCTGACCGACCGTGTTCCGGCATAACCAATCGCGTTCAACGCCTCCCCCACGCTGACGCCGTCCGTATCGACCTTGGCCAGAGTATCGGCCAGGGTGAACTTCTCGGCAAACACCCCTGAGCCCATCATGCACGGCGGGAAACGCGAGCCTTCTTCGTTGGTCCATACCACCACTTCCAGCGGCGCCTCGGTTTCCACATTCAGGTCGTTAAGGGTGCGCAGCACTTCCACACCGGCCAGCACGCCGAAGCAACCGTCGAACTTGCCGCCGGTGGGCTGGGTGTCGATATGGCTGCCGGTCATCACCGGTGGCAGGTCGGGATTGCGGCCGGGACGGCGCGCAAAGATATTGCCGATGCCGTCGATGGTCACGGTGCAACCCGCCGCTTCACACCACTGCACGAAGAGATCGCGAGCCTTGCGGTCGAGGTCGGTAAGGGCCAGGCGACACACTCCGCCTTTGGGGGTGGCGCCGAGTTTGGCCAGGTCCATCAGCGACTGCCACAGACGGTCGCGGTTGATGTGCTGATGGGTCGATTGCAGAACGTCGAGGGCAGCGTTCATGGGGGTCTCCTCAGGCTACAGGTTCTTATGAATTAACGCGGTCAACTGTGGGAGCTGGCTTGCCTGCGATAGCGGTGTGTCAGGCGACACGGCTTTAACTGATAGTCCGCTATCGCAGGCAAGCCAGCTCCCACCTGGACCGTGTTTACAACGGGGATTTGGCGGTGAGTGGACTGCTAGCGCGCTTGGCATTGAGCCCGTAATACAAGACCCCGCCCAACGCCGAGCCGGTGAACCAGCCGTAGCTGTAGAACCAGCTGAACGCATCGCTGCCCAGCGACAGCAGCGTCAGCACCACCGGTACGCCAAAGGCGACAAAGCCGCTCCAGTTCCAGGCCGGGTACACGTCGTCGCGGTACAGGCCGGCCAGGTCCAACTGTTGTCTGCGGGTGATGAAATAGTCCACCACCATGATCCCGGCAATCGGCCCCAGCAGGCTTGAATAGCCCAGCAGCCAATTGGAATACACGGTTTCCAGGCTGACGTCCGAGACAATCAGCCCGAGTTTTTTCAGCAGTTCGTGGGCCATCAGCGCCAGCCCTACCAGGCCGGTGAGGATCACCGCCGTAGTGCGGTTGATCAGCTTGGGCGCGATGTTCTGGAAGTCGTTGGTGGGCGAGACGATGTTCGCCGCAGTGTTGGTGGACAAGGTGGCGACGATGATCAGCGCCATGGCGATGGCCACCCACACCGGGCTCTGGATATGACCAATCAGGCTCACCGGATCGGAGACGCTCACCCCCACCAGTTTCACCGAGGCGGCGGTCATGACCACGCCGAGGGCGGCGAACAGGAACATGGTCAGCGGCAAGCCGAAGATCTGCCCCAGAATCTGGTCTTTCTGGCTGTTGGCGTAGCGGCTGAAGTCGGGAATGTTCAGTGACAAGGTGGCCCAGAAGCCCACCATCGCCGTAAGCCCCGCCATGAAGTAACCGGTGAGGCTGGCGCCTTCGGGGCGCTTGGGTGGAATAGCCATGAGCTCGCTGAGGGACACGTTCGGCATCGCCCATACCAGCAGACCAACTCCTACGGCGACCAACAGCGGCGCCGACAAGGTTTCCAGGCGCTTGATCGACTCGGCGCCACGCAGCACTACCCACAGGTTCAAGCACCAGAACAGCATGAAACCGATCACCTCACCGGTACCGCCGAGGGCTTTCCAGCCGTCGAAAATCGAGCCCAGGAACAGGTGGATCGCCAGACCGCCAAACATCGTCTGGATACCAAACCAGCCGCAGGCCACCAGCGCGCGGATCAGGCACGGTACGTTGGAACCGAGGATGCCAAAGGACGAACGCAACAGCACCGGAAACGGAATGCCGTACTTGGTGCCGGGAAACGCGTTGAGGGTCAGCGGGATCAACACCACGATATTGGCCAGCAGGATCGCCATCAGCGCCTCCCCCACCGACAGCCCGAAATACGCCGTGAGCACCCCGCCCAGGGTGTAGGTGGGCACGCAGATCGACATGCCGACCCACAGCGCGGTGATGTGCCATTTGTTCCAGGTGCGCTCGTGCACTTTGGTAGGTGCCATATCGTGGTTGTAGCGAGGGCTGTCGAGGACGTCGGGACCGGCGTCGAGTTCGTACAGGCCGTTGCGCTCGATGACTTGCGATCTGTTCTGTTGCATGGCCGCTCCACGGTTTTTTTAAAATTATTGTTGCTCACCTGCACGCTAGGTTCAGGTGGCCGGAGTACCGCATCAACAACATGACATCCAGGGTTCCGGCCAACTGCCCGTGCACTCAATAACCGTGCCGACACCCCCCTCTGAACCCGCACCGCTTGTATAACTTGCTGATGTTTATCAGCTTTCCAATTGAGCCTGCGCTACTTGCCGCACGCGTCAGGCTAAACAATACGCAAGTTGCCAGAACCTGCAGGTCTCAAACTGGTGCATCACAATTATTTTTATTTCTCGACGCCGTCAAGCGGCATATCTCAAGCGCCTGATTTGCAATAAGAAATATTGAACAGATCAAGAACCTGTCAAGTGCGTCAAAACAGGGTGGGCGTGCTTCATTTTGGTGAAAATAGTATTTTTACCTTATAAATCAATTAGATAAAAACATTAAAGGCTTGATAAAAATCTTCTTGCTCATTCGAAAAACTCGGGCTAGTTTCTATTCCTGTCACCGATGACAGGAATTAACCGACCCTCGGTACGCAGCATTACAACACTTAGAACTGGCACAAGCCGGTCAAGCCTGTGAGGAACTCGACATGTCGCTGTTGATCCGTGGCGCCACCGTTATTACCCATGATGAAAGTTACCGCGCCGATGTGTTATGCGCAGAGGGTCTAATTCGCGCCATTGGCACGAATCTGGATATTCCCGCAGGCTGCGAAATACTCGATGGCAGCGGCCAATACTTGATGCCAGGCGGCATTGACCCCCATACCCATATGCAACTGCCCTTCATGGGCACCGTGGCCAGTGAAGACTTTTTCAGTGGCACGGCGGCAGGCTTGGCCGGTGGTACCACGTCGATCATCGACTTCGTGATTCCCAACCCACAGCAATCGCTGATGGAAGCTTTCCACCAGTGGCGCGGCTGGGCCGAAAAGTCTGCCGCCGACTACGGGTTTCATGTAGCGATCACTTGGTGGAGCGAGCAGGTACGCGAGGAAATGGCCGAGCTGGTCAGCCATCACGGCATCAACAGCTTCAAGCATTTCATGGCCTACAAGAACGCGATCATGGCTGCCGATGACACCTTGGTCGCCAGTTTCGAACGCTGCCTGGAACTCGGCGCGGTGCCCACGGTGCATGCCGAAAATGGCGAGCTGGTGTACCACCTGCAACGCAAGCTGATGGCCCAGGGTATCACCGGGCCGGAAGCCCATCCGCTGTCGCGCCCGTCCCAGGTGGAAGGCGAAGCGGCCAGCCGTGCCATCCGGATTGCCGAGACCATCGGCACGCCGCTGTACCTGGTGCATGTGTCGACAAAGGAAGCCCTGGATGAAATCACTTATGCCCGTGGCAAGGGCCAGGCGGTGTACGGTGAGGTGCTCGCCGGCCACCTGTTGCTCGATGACAGCGTGTACCAGCACCCCGACTGGCAGACCGCCGCCGGCTATGTGATGAGCCCGCCATTCCGCCCACGCGGGCACCAAGAGGCGCTGTGGCACGGCCTGCAAGCGGGCAACCTGCACACCACCGCCACCGATCACTGCTGTTTCTGCGCCGAGCAAAAAGCCGCCGGGCGTGACGACTTCAGCAAGATCCCCAACGGTACCGCCGGCATTGAAGACCGCATGGCGCTGCTGTGGCATGAAGGCGTCAATACCGGGCGTTTGTCGATGCAGGAATTTGTCGCGCTGACCTCCACCAACACCGCGAAGATCTTCAACCTCTACCCGCGCAAAGGCGCGATACGCGTAGGCGCCGATGCCGACCTGGTGCTATGGGACCCCGAGGGCACGCGGACCATTTCCGCCAAGACCCACCATCAGCAGGTGGACTTCAACATCTTCGAAGGCAAGACCGTGCGCGGCGTGCCCAGCCACACCATCAGCCAGGGCAAGCTGGTGTGGGCCGATGGTGACCTGCGCGCCGAGCGAGGGGCCGGGCGGTATGTGCAGCGGCCGGCGTATCCCTCGGTGTTCGAGCAGTTGAGCAAGCGGGCAGCGCTTTGCAAGCCAGTGGCCGTGAACCGCTGAGTCCAAAAAAAGCGGACGCGGAGCGTCCAGTGAGGCTTTCCCACGCAGAGCGTGGGAACGATCGCCCATCAGAGGCAGCACCTCAATAACCGTGAGGCCAACACCGTGATCCAGACCCTGACCCACCTCCCCCACCCCCGCGAAGACGGGGCCACCCTCGCCAGCCAGTTCACCGACCTGGCACCGCCCCTCAACGCCCGCCAGGCCCAACTGGAAGCCTCGTGCTGCCTGTACTGCTACGACGCGCCTTGTGTGAATGCGTGCCCCAGCGAGATCGACATCCCTTCGTTCATTCGCAATATCCACACCGAGAACGTGCAAGGGGCCGCGCAGAAAATCCTCTCGGCCAACATCCTCGGTGGCAGTTGCGCACGGGTGTGCCCGACGGAAATCCTCTGCCAGCAAGCCTGCGTACGCAATAACGCCGAAGAATGCGCCCCCGTGCTGATCGGCCTGTTGCAACGCTATGCCATCGACAACGCGCACTTCAGCGAACACCCGTTCCAACGCGCCGCGCCCACTGGCAAGCGCATCGCCGTGGTCGGTGCCGGGCCTGCCGGTTTGGCCTGCGCTCACCGCGCCGCCTTGCACGGTCATGACGTGGTGATTTTCGAAGCGCGGGAAAAAGCCGGCGGACTGAATGAATACGGAATCGCCAAATACAAACTGGTGGACGACTTCGCCCAGAAGGAACTGGATTTCCTCCTGCAGATTGGCGGCATCGAGGTTCGCCACGGCCAGCGCCTGGGCGACAACCTGACCTTGAGCGAACTGCACCAGCAATTCGATTCGGTGTTCCTCGGCCTGGGTCTCGCTGCCAGCAAACAGCTGGGCCTGCCCTTTGAGGACGCCCCCGGCCTGCTCGCCGCCACCGACTATATCCACGAACTGCGCCAGGCCGATGACCTCAGCCAACTGCCCCTGGCCGACCGCTGCATCGTGCTCGGCGCCGGCAACACCGCCATCGACATGGCCGTGCAGATGGCCCGCCTCGGTGCCCGCGATGTCAACCTGGTATACCGCCGTGGCCTGGCCGACATGGGCGCAACCCACCACGAACAGGACATCGCCAAGGCCAATCAAGTACGGCTGTTGACCTGGGCGCAACCCGACGAGGTCCTGCTCGATGACCAAGGCCGCGTACGCGGCATGCGCTTTGCCCGCACCTGCCTGGAAAACGGTCGCCTGCTGCCTACCGGGGAAACCTTCGAACTGGCCGCCGACGCGATCTTCAAGGCGATCGGGCAAGGCTTCGACAACGACGCCCTGCACGATCCGCTGGCCCAGCAACTGCATCGCGTCGGCGAGCGCATCTTCGTCGATGAGCAACTGCGCACCAGCATCCCAGGGGTGTATGCCGGCGGCGATTGCGTCAGCCTCGGCCAGGACCTCACCGTTCAGGCGGTACAACATGGCAAGCGGGCCGCCGAAGCCATGCATGCCCAACTCATGCTGACTGTGGAGGCTGCGTAATGGCCGATCTCTCGATTGTATTCGCCGGTATCAAAGCGCCCAATCCGTTCTGGCTGGCCTCCGCGCCGCCCACCGACAAAGCCTACAACGTGGTGCGCGCCTTCGAGGCCGGCTGGGGTGGCGTCGTGTGGAAAACCCTGGGGGAAGACCCGGCGGCGGTGAACGTGTCGTCGCGTTACTCCGCGCACTATGGCGCCAACCGCGAAGTGCTGGGCATCAACAATATCGAACTGATCACCGACCGTTCCCTGGAGATCAACCTACGGGAAATCACCCAGGTGAAAAAGGACTGGCCGGACCGCGCACTGATCGTCTCGCTCATGGTGCCTTGTGTCGAAGCGTCCTGGAAAAACATCCTGCCCTTGGTGGAGGCGACCGGCTGCGACGGCATCGAACTGAACTTCGGCTGCCCTCATGGCATGCCCGAACGGGGCATGGGCGCCGCCGTCGGCCAGGTGCCGGAGTACGTGGAGCAAGTGACGCGCTGGTGCAAGACGTATTGTTCGCTGCCGGTGATCGTCAAGCTCACGCCGAACATCACCGACATCCGCGTGGCGGCGCGGGCGGCCTATCGCGGCGGCGCCGATGCGGTGTCGCTGATCAACACCATCAACTCCATCACCAGCGTGGACCTGGAGCGCATGGTCGCCCTGCCAGTGGTCGGTACCCAGAGCACCCATGGTGGTTACTGCGGCTCGGCGGTCAAGCCGATTGCGTTGAACATGGTCGCCGAAATCGCCCGTGACCCACAGACCAACGGCCTGCCGATCTGCGGCATCGGCGGTATCGGCACCTGGCGCGACGCCGCGGAATTCGTCGCCCTGGGCTGCGGCGCGGTGCAGGTGTGCACGGCGGCGATGCTGCATGGGTTTCGCATCGTTGAAGAAATGAAGGATGGCTTGTCGCGCTGGATGGACACCCAAGGCCATGCCAACCTGCAGGCGTTTTCCGGGCGGGCGGTGGGCAATACCACAGACTGGAAGTACCTGGACATCAACTACCAGGTCATCGCCAAGATTGATCAAGCGGCGTGCATTGGCTGTGGGCGTTGTCATATTGCCTGCGAGGACACCTCGCACCAGGCCATTGCCAGCTTGAAGCAGGCCGATGGCACGCATCTGTATGAGGTGATCGACGATGAGTGCGTGGGCTGCAACCTGTGCCAGATCACCTGCCCGGTGGCCGACTGCATCGAGATGGTGCCGATCGATACCGGCAAGCCGTTTTTGAACTGGACGCAGGACCCGCGCAATCCTTACCGGGAGGCCGTGTAACCCTAGCCCCTCGTTCCCACGCTCCGCGTGGGAACGCATCCTGTGACGCTCCGCGTCACGCTGGCAAGAGCGGACGCGGAGCGTCGAGGGTGGCATTCCCACGCGGAGCGTGGGAACGATCAGCTCAAGGCTCCAACCCAATCCCGCGCAAAATCACACCGGTCACGGTCTGAATGGCCTTCTCGAACTGCCTGTCCGACAACGGCTGGTGATCATTCAGAATCTTCACCTGGTGATCGAAGTCGGCGTAGTGCTGGGTCGAGGCCCAGATCATGTACAGCAAGCTCGAGGGCTCCACCGGCAGGATGCGTTTGTCTTGCACCCATTGGCGAATCTTCGCTTCCTTCATCTTGGCCCAGTCGTACAGGCTTTCATCCAGGGCCTCGCCGAGTGTGGGCGCGCCGTGAATGATTTCATTGGCCCAGACCTTGGAGCCATATGGGCGCGTGCGCGAGCGCTGCATCTTGGCGCGGATGTAGCTGCTGAGCACCACCCGAGGGTCGTCGAAGGTTTCAAAGCTCAGGGCGTCCTGCTTCCACAACTCCAGCAGGTCGAACAGCACCGCGCTGTACAGCTCGCTTTTGGTGGTGAAGTAGTAATGCAGGTTGGAGCGCGGCAGTTGCGCTTCTTCGGCGATGTCGGCCATGGCGGTGCTGCCATAGCCTTTGTTGGCGAAGACCTTCTCCGCCGCCAGCAGGATTTTCTCGACGTTGACCCGACGAATTCCGATCTTGTGATTGCCCATAAGGGCTCCCTGACAACAACACGGCCTAAAGACTACCACCGGCTCTAGATCGGGGCGACAGGCCAAGCCGAAACTTCGTACACTGCCGGCTCCTATCCTCTGATCGGTATTGAACAATGTTGCTCAAGAAGTCCCTGACCGCTGCTGTCCTGTTCACTGCCCTGCTGGGCGCCTCCACGGCGTTTGCCCACGCCCACCTCAAGAGCGCGGAGCCTGCGGCTGACAGCAAAGTCGCCGCACCCAAAGACCTGCGCCTGACCTTCAGCGAAGGCGTCGAAGCCACCTTCACCAAGGTCTCCCTGAGCAAGGACGGCACCGAAATCGCCATCAAGGGCCTGGAAACTCCGGACGCCGACAAGAAGACACTGGTGGTCACGCCTGCCGCTGCGCTGGCAAACGGCACCTATAAAGTCGAATGGCATGCAGTGTCCGTCGACACTCACAAAAGCGAAGGCACTTACAGCTTCAAGGTCGGCCAATAACCCATGGCAACCCTGCTGGTGCTGTGCCGCTTCCTGCACTTTTGCGTCGTGTTGCTAATGTTCGGGGCCTGGGTATTCAGGCCCTGGCTGCTCGGCGCTCATGTGCAGCCGACACTGGACCGGCAATTGCTGCGCATCACCCGTGGCCTGGCCGGCTTGGGGCTGTTCACCGGGGTTGTGTGGTTGCTGTTGATCACCGCCAGCATGGCCGGCAGTTGGGATTCGGCGCTGCAACCGGCCACGGTGCAGTTGGTGCTGGGCAAGACCTTTTTTGGCCAGGTATGGGCCTGGCATCTGCTGCTGAACCTGCTGCTGGTGATCGTGCTGATCAAGCCCTGGCCGGCCTTGCGCTTGCCGCTGCTCGCCCTGCTGCTGGCGACCCTGGCCCCCGTAGGCCATGGCGCCATGCTCGACGGGCTGAGTGGGCGGTTGCTGATCCTTAACCAGGTAGTGCACCTGCTGTGCGTTGGGGCCTGGCTCGGTGGGTTGCTGGTGTTGGTGCTGATCCTCCGGCAGGCGCAAGACCACCACCTGGAGCCGATTCTGCGTCGCTTCAGTGGTGTGGGATATGGCTTGGTCGGCGGCCTGCTGGTAACCGGTCTGATCAACGTGCGCGTGCTCACCGGGCAACTGTGGCCCACGCCGCTGTTCGAGGGCTTCGCCTTGATCCTGCTGATCAAGGTGGGGCTGGTGCTGGGCATGCTGGGGTTGGCGCTGTTGAACCGGTTGCGTATCAAGCGCTGCGAACAACGCCTGGGCAGTTTGAGAGCCAGTGTGATGATGGAGTGGCTGTTGGGCGTTGCAGCAGTGGCTGCGGTTTCCCTGCTTGGCACCCTGCCGCCGATGGTCATGGCTGGCTGAAACCTGCGTTGCAATGCAATCCATGTAGGAGCGAGCTTGCTCGCGAAAAACTCACAGACGCCGCGTTCATTCAGGAAGCACGCGTTATCGTTGACGTTTTCGCGAGCAAGCTCGCTCCTACAGGGGGCGACCGTGCCGCTGCGTTGAATCGTTTCACCCAAGTCATCGTATAACTTCTGCTTGACATGCCCTCAAAACCTCGCAAATATCGCGCTCAATGTTGTACGACAACGTATGACAAATAATAAAAACAACAAAACAAAGGGAGCCTCACTGTGAGTCAATCCGCCCGTCATTCCTGCACTCGCCTGGGCCTTCTCGGTCTCGGCAGCCTGGCCGTCACTCTGCCGCTGGGTGCCAACGCCGAAGGCTTTATCGACGACGCCAAGGCCACGCTCAACCTGCGTAATGCCTACTTCAATCGCAACTTCACCAACCCGACCAACCCCCAGGGCAAGGCCGAAGAGTGGACGCAGAATTTTATCCTTGATGCCAAGTCCGGCTTTACCCAGGGCACGGTCGGTTTCGGGATTGACGTGCTGGGCCTGTATTCGCAAAAGCTTGATGGCGGCAAAGGCACCGCCGGTACCCAACTGTTGCCGGTGCATGACGATGGCCGCCCCGCCGACAATTTCGGGCGTCTGGGTGTCGCGCTGAAAACCAGGCTGTCGAAGACCGAGTTGAAGGTTGGCGAATGGATGCCGGTGCTGCCGATCTTGCGTTCCGATGATGGCCGCTCCCTGCCCCAGACCTTTCGTGGCGGCCAGGTCACCTCCAATGAAATCGCCGGCCTGACGCTCTACGGTGGCCAGTTTCGGGGCAACAGCCCACGCAACGACGCGAGCATGGAAGACATGTTCATGAACGGTAAAGCCGCGTTCACTTCGGACCGTTTCAACTTCGGCGGCGGCGAATACACTTTCAACGACAAACGTACCCAGGTCGGCCTGTGGTACGCCGAACTGACTGATATCTACCAACAGCAGTACCTCAACCTCACCCACAGCCAGCCGCTGGGAGACTGGACCCTGGGCGCCAACCTCGGGTTCTTCAACGGCAAGGAAGACGGCAGCGCCCTGGCCGGCGACCTCGATAACAAGACCCTGTTCGCCCTGCTCTCGGCCAGATACAACGGCCATACCTTCTATGTTGGCCTGCAAAAACTCAGCGGCGACAGCGCCTGGATGCGCATCAACGGCACCAGCGGCGGCACTCTGGCCAACGACAGCTACAACGCCAGCTACGACAACGCCAAGGAAAAGTCCTGGCAGGTGCGCCACGACTTCAACTTTGTGGTGCTCGGCGTTCCGGGGCTGACCCTGATGAACCGCTATATCAGCGGCAGCAATGTACACACCGGGGCGATCACCGACGGCAAGGAGTGGGGGCGTGAGTCGGAGTTGGCCTACACGGTGCAGAGCGGTGCGCTGAAGAACCTCAATGTGAAGTGGCGCAACTCGACCATGCGTCGGGATTTCAGCAATAACGAGTTCGATGAGAACCGGATTTTTATCAGCTATCCGATTTCGTTGTTGTAGTTCCAAAGGCAAATCCGATCTCTAAGGTGCCACCTATCCATGTGGGAGCTGGCTTGCCTGCGATAGCGGTGGGTCAGTTACCACATCCTTTTCAGACTCACCGCTATCGCAGGCAAGCCAGCTCCCACCTTTGATCTCATGTGCCTGGAAGGACGTTGACAACACCAGGAATCCCTAACACTATTTCCCCATAGTCATACGACAACCTACAACAAAAATCTGGAAGGCCCATGACCACCACCACCCCCGCTCCCTTCAACCGTCTGTTGCTCACTGGTGCCGCCGGCGGCCTGGGCAAGGTCCTGCGTGAACGCATGCGTCCTTATGCCCAGGTGCTGCGCCTTTCGGATATCGCTGAAATGGCCCCCGCCACTGACGCTCGCGAAGAGGTACACATCTGCGACCTGGCCGACAAACACGCCGTGCATCAGTTGGTAGAGGGCGTCGACGCCATCCTGCACTTTGGCGGCGTTTCGGTGGAGCGCTCGTTCGAAGAGGTGCTGGGCGCGAACATCAGCGGCATTTTCCATATCTACGAAGCGGCCCGCCGCCACGGGGTCAAGCGGGTGATCTTCGCCAGTTCCAATCACGTGATTGGTTTCTACAAACAGGGCGTGCAACTCGACGCCCATTCCCCGCGCCGCCCGGACAGTTACTACGGCCTGTCCAAGTCCTACGGCGAAGACATGGCCAGTTTCTACTTCGACCGTTATGGCATCGAGACCGTGAGCATCCGTATCGGCTCTTCGTTCCCGCAACCGCAGAACCGCCGGATGATGCACACCTGGCTGAGTTTCGACGACCTGACCCAACTGCTCGAACGCGCGCTGTACACGCCCAACGTCGGCCATACCGTGGTGTACGGCATGTCGGCCAACCTCGACACCTGGTGGGACAACCGCTACGCCGCGCACCTGGGCTTTGCCCCCAAAGACAGCTCCGAAGTGTTCCGCGCCCAGGTCGAAACCCAACCGCCCGTGGCCGCCGATGACCCGGCCAAGGTCTACCAGGGCGGTGCGTTCTGCGCGGCGGGGCCGTTCGGTGACTGAGTGCCCCGCAACCCAAGGGAATGACCATGACTGCTGAACTGATTGTCGATGCCCGCAATGCGGTGGGCGAATGCCCGGTGTGGGTGCCCGAAGAAAACGCCCTGTATTGGGTAGATATCCCCAACGGCGGCCTGCAACGCTGGAACGCCGCCACCGGCCATCTGGCGGCGTGGAAAGCCCCAGAGATGCTCGCCTGTATTGCGCGCACCCAGGCAGGCAATTGGGTCGCTGGCATGCAAACCGGCTTCTTCCAACTCACGCCCCACAACGACGGCAGCCTCGACACCGTGCCGCTGGCCAGCATCGAGCATTCACGCAAGGACATGCGTTTGAACGATGGCCGCTGCGATCGCCAGGGCCGTTTCTGGGCCGGCAGCATGGTGCTGGACATGGGCTTGAACGCCGCCGAGGGCGTCCTTTATCGCTATGGGTCCGGGGCTGCGCCCCACGCGCTACTGGAGGGGTTCATCACCCTCAACGGCCTGGCTTTCAGCCCCGATGGTCGCACGATGTACGCTTCCGATTCGCACCCGAAGGTACAAAAGGTCTGGGCGTTCGACTACGACATCGAGACCGGCACGCCGTCCAATCGCCGCCTGTTCATTGATATGAACGACTTCCCCGGACGTCCCGACGGTGCAGCGGTGGACGCCGAGGGCGGTTACTGGATCTGCGCCAACGACGCCGGGTTGGTCCACCGTTTCACCCCCGACGGTCGCCTGGACCGCTCCCTGAGCGTGCCCGTGAAAAAACCCACCATGTGCGCCTTCGGTGGCAGCCGCCTGGACACTCTGTACGTCACCTCCATCCGCGACGACCCGAGTGAACAGTCGCTGTCTGGTGGCGTGTTCGCCCTCAACCCCGGCGTCCAAGGACTGCCCGAACCCCGCTTCATCGTTTAATCGCTGTGCCTTGAATACAACAATAACAAGACAGGAGTGACTTCCATGGACTTCAAACGCACCTTGCTCGCCGCTGCAATCTTCACCCTCAGCAGCGCAGCCCACGCGCTGGAAATCAAGTTCGCCGACATCCACCCCGCTGGCTACCCCACCGTTGTCGCAGAAGAAAACATGGGCAAGGCCCTGACCAAGGCGAGCAACGGCGAGCTGACCTTCAAGTATTTCCCCGGCGGTGTGCTGGGCTCCGAGAAGGAAGTGGTCGAACAGGCCCAGGTCGGCGCCGTGCAAATGACCCGCGTCAGCCTCGGCATCGTCGGCCCGGTGGTGCCGGACGTGAACGTGTTCAACCTGCCGTTCGTATTCCGCGACCAGGCGCATATGCGCAAGGTCATCGATGGCGAGATTGGCGACGAGATCCTCGCCAAGATCACCAACTCCGAGTTCGGCCTGGTGGCCCTGGCCTGGATGGATGGCGGCACGCGCAATCTCTATACCAAGAAACCGGTGCGCAAGATCGAAGACCTCAAGGGCATGAAGATCCGCGTGCAAGGCAACCCGATTTTCATCGAAGCCTTCAACGCCATGGGCGCCAACGGCATTGCCATGGACACCGGCGAGATCTTCAGCGCCCTGCAGACCGGGGTCATCGACGGCGCGGAAAACAACCCGCCGACCTTGCTGGAACACAACCACTTCCAGAACGCCAAGTACTACACCCTCACCGAACACCTGATCCTGCCTGAACCCATCGTGATGTCGAAAATCACCTGGAACAAGCTCGACCCCGCCCAGCAGAACATGGTCAAGGCCGCCGCCAAGGCCGCCCAGGCTGATGAGCGCGTGCTCTGGGACGCCAAGTCCGCCAGCAGTGAAGAGAAACTCAAGAAGGCCGGCGTGGAGTTCATCACTGTCGACAAAAAGCCCTTCTATGAGGCCACTGCGGCGGTGCGTGCCAAATACGGTGCGCCGTATGCGGACATGATCAAGCGCATCGACGCGGTTCAATAACCTCCCCTGCCCCTGCATAAGGCCCGGCGCGGTCGGCATCGACGCGCCCGGTCACGGTGAACGCCATGAAGACTTTACTGCTGCGCTTCAATGACCGCCTTTACATGACCTGCATCTGGGTAGCCGGTCTTTCCGTCCTGGGGGTCGCCTTGATCATTCCCTGGGGTATCTTCACCCGCTACGCCCTCGGCACCGGTTCCAGCTGGCCGGAGCCCACCGCCATCCTGCTGATGCTGGTGTTCACCTTTATCGGCGCCGCTGCCAGTTATCGTGCCGGTGCGCACATGTCGGTAGCGATGATCACTGACCGCTTGCCGCCTGTCCAACGCCGCCTCGTCGGCATCCTCTCGCAACTGCTGATGGGCACCATCTGCGTGTTCATGACGATTTGGGGCACCAAGCTGTGCCTGTCCACCTGGAACCAATTCATGAGCGCCATCCCTACCCTGCGCGTAGGCATCACCTATATGCCGATCCCGATTGGCGGCGTGCTGACCCTGGTGTTCGTGGTCGAAAAGCTGCTGCTCGGTGATCAGAGCAACCGCAAGGTGGTGCGTTTCGATCTGGTTGAAGAAAACGAAGGGGCCGCCTGATATGGACGCATTGATTCTGTTGGGCAGCTTTGTTGTATTGATTCTGATCGGCATGCCGGTGGCCTATGCATTGGGGCTGTCGGCACTGATTGGCGCGTGGTGGATCGACATCCCGTTCCAGGCCCTGATGATTCAGATTGCCGGTGGGGTGAACAAGTTTTCGCTGATGGCGATTCCGTTCTTCGTGCTGGCCGGGGCGATCATGGCCGAGGGCGGTATGTCGCGGCGCCTGGTGGCCTTTGCCGGGGTGCTGGTGGGCTTTGTGCGTGGCGGGTTGTCCCTGGTCAACATCATGGCTTCGACGTTTTTTGGCGCGATTTCCGGCTCATCCGTGGCCGATACCGCCTCGGTCGGCTCGGTGCTGATTCCGGAAATGGAACGGCGGGGTTATCCGCGCGAATTCGCCACCGCCGTGACCGTCAGCGGTTCGGTGCAGGCGCTGCTGACGCCGCCCAGCCATAACTCGGTGCTGTACTCCCTGGCGGCAGGCGGTACCGTCTCCATCGCCTCGCTGTTCATGGCCGGTGTGGTGCCAGGCCTGTTAATGAGCGCGTGCCTGATGGTGCTCTGCCTGATCTTCGCGAAAAAGCGCGACTACCCCAAAGGCGAAGTCATCCCCTTGAAGCAGGCGCTGAAGATCGCCGCCGATGCGCTCTGGGGCTTGATGGCCATGGTGATCATCCTGGGCGGCATCCTCTCGGGCATCTTCACCGCCACCGAGTCGGCGGCGATTGCGGTGTTGTGGGCATTCTTCGTGACCATGTTCATCTACCGCGACTACAAATGGCGCGAGCTGCCCAAGCTGATGCATCGCACGGTGCGCACCATTTCCATCGTGATGATCCTGATCGCCTTCGCCGCCAGCTTCGGCTACATCATGACCCTGATGCAGATCCCGGCGAAGATCACCACGCTGTTCCTGACCCTGTCGGACAACCGCTACGTGATCCTGATGTGCATCAACGTCATGCTGTTGTTGCTCGGCACGGTGATGGACATGGCGCCGCTGATTCTTATCCTCACGCCTATCCTGATGCCGGTGATCCTGGGCATCGGCGTCGACCCGGTCCACTTCGGCATGATCATGCTGGTGAACCTGGGCATCGGCCTGATTACCCCGCCGGTGGGCGCGGTGCTGTTTGTCGGCGCGGCGGTGGGCAAGACCAGCATCGAGAAAACCGTAAAGGCCCTGCTGCCGTTTTATGCGGTGTTGTTCCTGGTGCTGATTGCGGTGACCTACGTTCCGGCGTTGTCGCTGTGGTTGCCCCACTTGGTGCTGTAAAGGCAAACCAATGTGGGAGCTGGCTTGCCTGCGATAGCGATCTGTCAGTGAACGCATTCGTGACTGATACACCGCTATCGCAGGCAAGCCAGCTCCCACAGTTGAATCCTCAGTGTTTGTTTTGACTTCACTAGGCAGGTCAATCGTGATTGAGCTTTCGGATCAATTCACCCATCTGGTGCTCGCCCCCGCCATCGGCGGCAGCCTCGTCAACTGGACGGTACGCGACACCGGGCAACCGCTGTTGCGGCACAGCGACAAGCACGCGATCAATACCGGGCTGCCGGGCAAGCTAGGCTGCTATCCATTAGCGCCCTGGTCCAACCGCATCGCCCACGGCGGCTTCGACAACCCCGATGGCTGGCTGGCACTGGCACCCAATAGCCTCACTGACCCTTTTCCGATTCACGGTTCGGCCTGGCAGCAGGCATGGCAGGTGACAAGCCAGTCAGAACATGAAGTGGTGTTGGAGCTGCGCTGCGAAACGCCCTTCGCCTATCACGCCCGCCAGCGGTTTCGCTTGAACAGCGGTGAGTTGAATATCCAATTGTGTGTAACTCACTTGGCCGAGCAACCCGCCTGGCATGGGCTGGGCTTGCATCCGTACTTGCCGCGCCGGCCGGGTACGCGGCTGCAGGCCAAGGCTAGGCAAGTGTGGATGAGTGATGCAGCCAAGCTGCCCACAAGGCTGGAACCTGTTACCGAAGCCTGGGATTTCCGGCAACTCAAAGGATTGCCAGAGGGGCTGGTGGACAACGGCTTTTGCGGCTGGGATGGGCACTGCGTGATCGAACAACCGGAGCTTGGCTACTGCCTCGAATGCCAGGCCAGCGGCGCCGATTACTTCCTGCTGTACTGCCCGCCGGGGTTGGAGTTTTTCTGCATCGAGCCGGTGAGCCATCCGGTGAATGCCCATCACCTGGCGGGCAAGCCTGGCCTTAAGCTGCTGGAGCAAGGCCAGTCAACCCACCTGGCATTCAACCTGAAATGCACTCCAAATGCCTGAACTGTAGGAGCGAGCTTGCTCGCGAAAAACTCACAGGCGCCGCGTTCATTCAGAAAACACGCGTTATCGTTGACGTTTTTCGCGAGCAAGCTCGCTCCTACAGTCAGAGGATGCGTCAACGTCAGGGTGGGCTGTTTTTCAGGCGCCCTGCCGTATCGATACTCACCACCACCGACAACCCCGGTCGCAAGCGCTCACTCTCGGCCTGGTCCGGGTCCACGATGATGCGCACCGGCACCCGCTGGGCGATCTTGACGAAGTTGCCGGTGGCGTTGTCCGCCTGCAACAGGCTGAACTCGGAACCAGTGGCCGGGGAAATATGCTGCACCGTGCCATGGAACTTGCGGTGGTTCAGCGCATCCACGGTGAACGTCACCGGCTGGCCGACCTGCACATTGTCCATCTGGGTTTCTTTCATATTGGCAATCACCCACAACTGCTTGGGCACCAGCGCCATCAGTTGCGCGCCGGAATTGACGTAGGCGCCCAGGCGCACGCCGATCTGCCCGAGCTGACCATCCCGTGGTGCCGTGATGCGTGTATTGGACAGGTCAATGCGCGCCAACTCCACCGCCGCCTCGGCACTCGCGACAGCTGCCTCCAGGGAGCCGCGGTTGACGATTACCGTCTGCAAATCCTGGCGGGCGATTTCCAGGCTGGCCTGGGCCTGGGCCACGGCAGCGATGGTCTGTGCGTTGGCCGCACGGGTCACGTCCAGTTCGCGTTTGGACACCGAGCCATCGCTGATCAGTTCTTCATTGCGGCGCAAATCCGCAGTGCTCTTGCGTGCCTGGGCCTGACTGTCGACCAGCGCGGCCTGGCGCAGCTTGATGGTCGCTTCGGCGCTGTTGCGTTGCTGCACCACGTTGGCCAACGAGGCCTTCTGCACCGCCAGTTGCGCCAGGGCCTGGTCGAGGCGTTGCTTGTAGATACGGTCATCCAGGCGCACCAGCAGGTCGCCGGTCTTGACGTACTGGAAGTCCTGCACCGGCACTTCGAACACATAGCCGCTGAGTTGCGGGCCGATAATCGTCACCTGCCCACGCACCAGGGCGTTTTCGGTGGTTTCCACCGCGCTGCTGAACGGCGGCAGTTGCCAGGCGTACAACACGATCAGCACACCGATGATGGCGATGGCGGCAAAGCCCAGGGACGAGATGATCCGCACGCGCAAGGGCCGCAATTGGGTGGGCACCGCGCCCGGTGGCGTGCTGCCTTCCGGCGTGGCGGCAATGGCAGTCGTGGTGGTGGTTGAAGGTTCAGTCATGAAGTCGCGCCGCTGGGTTGAACAGGAGGAGTTGCCTTGGTCGTGCTCATCAGCCACAGGCTGCGGGTGAAGATCCACAGCATGGTCAGGATCGCGATAATCGCGATCAGCATGAAGACATCGTTGTAAGCCATGACGTTCGCCTCACGGGTGGCCGCCGTGGCCAGGCTGCGGATGCCCATGAGGTTGCGCAGTTCCGGGTCAGCGACGATCTTGCCATAGGCCGCCCCACCACTCTGCACCCGCGCCGCCACAAGCGGATCGATCAGGGTCAGGTGCTCGACGATCATGCTCGAATGATACTTCTCGCGCACGATCTGGAAGGTGCCCAGCAACGCCGCGCCGATCAGGCCGCCAAGGTTCTGGCAGATCCCGAACATCACCGAGAAGCTCACCAGGTTGCGCGGGTTGGTCAGTACGTTTTTGGTGCCCAGCACCATGGTCGGCCCCAGGAAGAACGTACCGCCGAAGCCTAGCAGGAACTGGCTGATATAGAGGTTCTGCGGACGGGTCAGGTTGCTGGAAAAACTGTCCATCACCGAACCTGTCGCCATCAGCGCCAGGGAAATGATCAGCGGCATCAGCAAATGCGCCGGGTTGATCGTCAGCGCGCTGACCACCAGCCCGGCAATCGCCCCGGCCAGCATCACCACGTACAGGGTGTGCATCTGCTGGTAGCTCATGTTCAACATCTGCATGAACCCCACCGCACCGGTGGATTGCTCGGACAGCACCATGCGAATCAGCACCACCGCCAACGCCAGGCGGATCATCACGCCGCTGCCCAGCCAGCGCGTCATCAGCATCGGGTTGCTGCGGTTATGCTCGATGGCGAGCCCCGCCATGATCAGCACCAGGGAACAGGCGGAGGCCACGCCGATCCACGGCGCTTCCAGCCACCAATCGATGCGCCCAAGGGACAGCACCGCACAGAGCAACGCCACGCCGCTGGCGAGGATGGCGAAGGTGAGGAAGTCGAGTTTTTCAAAGGTCTTGAAGCGATCGCCCGGCGGCAGCTTGAGCAGGAACACGCAGCCCAGGCAGATCAGCGCCAGGCCCAGTTCGAACAAATACAGCCCGCGCCATTCAGCGATTTGCAGCAAGTCTTCGGAGAACAGCCGCGCCAGGGGCAGCGCCAATTGTGCGGTACCCAGCCCCAACACCAAAGCTTTCAACCGCCACTTGGCCGGGAATGCCTGGATCATGTAGTACAAGCCTAACGAACTCAGCGCCGCACCCACCATGCCATGGGCGGCCCGTACCGCAATCGCCGAACTGAGGTCATTGACGAACAAGTGGCCGAAGGTCACCAGCGCGTAGAGCACCAGGAACACCTCGGTAAACGCGCGCAGGCCGAACTGCTGGCGAAACTTTACCAGCAGCAGGTTCATGCACACGTTGGTCATTACATAGGCGGCGGGCAGCCAGGCCATTTCCGCGGTGGTCGCGCCCAGGGCGCCTTGCAGGTATTGCAGGTTGGCGATGACCAGGGCGTTACCCAAGCCGCCGGTGATTGCCACCAGCACGCCGACCAGCGCGAAAAGCCAGCGCTTACGCGTAGGATGCAGCGGCGTCGACGGCGAGCCAGGCAGGCTCGGCCGCTCGTGGGGTTGCCAGGTGTGGGGGGTGTATTTATCCATTCGGTGACCTTGGTAAGCCGGGGTGCAAGGCCGGTGAATCCGTTACACAGAGGAACAGTAACCTGAGAGGCGTTCATGTTGCCATCTTGAGGACGCAATTGATCGTCAATGGGGCACAGTCAAATGGCGCCCACTGCCCGGCATCATTTGTCTTGCCCCTTCGCCCAGCGCTTGAACTCAGCGATCAGGGTCCGGCTTGATCGCTACATCAGGCACCGGCTTATAGAACGGTCCATAGTCCAGCAGTAGCTCCTCGCCTCTCTTGATGTCCTTGAGCGCCACATAGAACGTCAGGTTTTTCCCGACCGCGATGGACACGACATTGTTGGACATCCACGCAGGCCCCTCGCCCAGTTGCGAGGTATTGATCAGGCTCAAGGTGTTGCCAGTGTGCAGGCCGCTCACCGTCCGGGTACCCGAGCGCGTACCGAACAGGTAAGTCATTACAGCCCGCGAACCTTGCTTGCGCTGCTCCTCGAACAGTGACGCTTCGTCTGCATGGTATTTGCCTGCATAAGGGCCAAGCACTTCATATTGGGGGATATCGCGCCGCGCCCATACCGAAGCGCCGCGAGCCGGCCCCCCATCGTCCAACGGCGTGACCACCTCCAGGGCATCGTCAAATCGAGTCTGATGCTGGCCTTCGGTGCGCAGCCAGTCTTTGATCGACGCCTTGATCTGTGCTGAAACCCTCGCCTTAGTCGGGCTATCAAGCCCATCGAGCACGCCATTCCAGTGGGAGATGCGGATGTCATCGATCGGGCCTTCGAGTGATTGGGTCAAGCTGATTCTGGGGTTCACCGGGTCCTGCAGAATCGGCAGCGTGTTGTCGATCTGATGACGAGGCAATGTCGGGAAATCGCTGGGTTCAACCTTGATCACCACGGGCGGGACTGTCGAAGCGGGGGCTGGGGCCTCCAGGCCTTGCGTTGTGCCGGCGCCGACCTTTGATGGTGGCGGGTCCAAGGGCTCTGATGCGGGGCGTTTTCGTGGACTATCCGTAACCGATTGCCCAGGAACGGGGCGCGGCCCAGTGCCTTGCTGTAACCGTCCCAGACGTTGCGAGGCGTTCGCTGTAAACGAGCCGTCCGCTCTCACGTACTTACTCCAGAGGTCTGGACTAAGCCTGTGCTGTTGCACAAACTGCGCCTGCGTGACGGAGTTGTCTGCGCTCTCGGCAAGCGCTTGCCACTGGCGCAAAAGGTCACCGGTAATCCTGCGATAGGCGCCATCGGTTACATTCTTCATCAGGGCTTCGCCGGCCGCCGACAGGCCACCATCAGGACGGACATACGCTCTGAACGAATGCACACTCAGGTTATGCTGAACGGCGAACCCCTCCATGGTCATGGTCTCACGCGCCTGCTGCGTCAGCTTTTGCCACCTATCGATATGCGTTTCGGTCACCCTGCCCGCCGCCATGTTGGCAGAGCGGTCGCGCACCGTCACACCGGCAGGGCTCAATTTGCCGTCAGGTTGCACGTAATACTCAAAGGTTCTCGGGGATAGATGTTTCTGGCGAGCAAAGCCCCTGCGTGTAAGGCTTCGTTGCTGCGCGGGCGGCAACGCCTCCCACTCGCGCAAATGCCCAGCCGTGATCAACTCCATGCGCGCCCTGGGAACATGGGTGATCGGGCCCAGTGCGGCGCGCTCAAGGCGTTCGCTGGCGGTCTTTTTCAAGGAGCCATCAGCGTTGACCCAGTCTCTCCAAGTGGCTGGATGGAGCCCGTTCTCGCTTGTGAACTGCGCTTGCGTGATCGCATTATTCGGGTCCTCGAAATAGGCTTTCCACTGGCGAAGGTGGTCGTCGGTAATCTTGTTAGGGGCAATACCGACCACCCTGTCCATCAGTTCTCTACCGACCGGCCCCAATGTACCGTCTCGCCGCACATGGGTTTTGAACGAGCCTGGATTAACGTGATAAAGCTCGGCAAACCCCTCGAGCGTCATTTCGTCACGCTCCGTCTGTGGCATGTCTTGCCAATCACGGATATGGGTTTCAGTCACGGTATAAAATGGCGTATTGGGTGCACGGTCGCGCACCGCCACGCCGATAGCGGTCAACTGACCATCTGGTTTTACATAGCGATTGAACACTTTCGGGTGCAGATGTTGCTGCCGGGCGAAGCCTGCGGGGGTAAGGCTTTGCTGCTGCTCCAATGATAACGCCTGCCAAGCGCGCAAATGATCGGCCATGGGGGTCTGGGCCTGAACAGCGGACGCCCGTGCGGCGCTTTGCAGTGCGCGTTCCAGACGCTGCGCGCCCGCCCCCTTCAATGAGCCATCCGCGTTGACGTACTGCGCCCAGCTACGTTGGCTGAGCCCGTGCTGGCTCACGAACTGCGCTGACGTCAATGAGTTGCCTGGTTGCCTGAAAAGCTCATCCCACTGGCGTAAATGATCATCGGTAATCTGGTTACTTTTGGTGGGAACAGAGGAGTTGATCAGCGTTTCCCCGCGGGTCATCAGGGTACCGTCCTTGCGCGCATACGTTTTGAACGTACCCGGCCGAAGGTTATGAAGAACAGCAAACCCCTCCTGGGTCATTTCGTCACGCTGCGCCTGGGTCATGTTTTTCCAATCACGCACATGCGTTTCGGTCACCTTTGCGGTGAATGCGTTGGCAGGGCGATCACGCACGAGCACGCCGCTATCGGTTAACTGACCGTCTGGCTTTACGAAAAACTCAAAGGTTTTCTGTGTGAGTTTATTCTGCTTGGCAAAGCCCTTTCGGGTCAGCCTTATCTGCTCCTGCGGCGACAAGGCCTCCCAGGCCTTCAAGTGCTCAGCAGTGATCTGCCCGCCGCCGGGTGCCCCCAGGCGTTGCCATTCGTCGCCCTGTACATGCTGGACCAACAACTCGGTTTGCCGGTTGTTGTGATAAACCCGGGCCTGCACGGTGCCGTCTTCCGTGCGCGACACCTGGCGCACCTCATACACCGCTGTGTCACCGTTGCTGTCGGTATGGCGTATGTGCGAGGAGTGCCCATCGGCTGCCACATATACGCCCTGGCTGTTGCGTGTGAGCCCTGCGATTTTGGATTCAGGCACTTTGAAGTGCCCGAACAGCTCATGGCTCAGCTCACTTGGCCCATCGAAGCTTGCAGTGTCCACCTCACCGTCGACAGCCTGGGTTGCGGCCTTGAACTCATCGAGCGGGCCGCCATAAGGCCGCATCGCGTCGGCATCGAATGCATACCACTTGCCACCCTTGAGCACCGCGGCCCCCTCCACCGTCTGGCCTGCCACCTTCACGGTGCCCGTTGCGGCGGCTTCGTACTGTTTGCTGATCGCCTTCAACACGTCATAACTGCCGGTGGCGCCCCTGAGCTTGTTGACGGCCTTGACGCCTTTGGACAATACATAGAGACCAGCGCTACCCACCAACCTGGGCAAATCGCCCACCCCGCCGACGGGGTTGAGTACGTCAATGGCCGCCACGCCGATGACCTTCACCGCCCGCAATGCCTTGGCCCCGGCAGACAACGCAGAACGGCCGACCTTGAGCAACTTTCCTGCGGTGGAGGTGCCGGCGGTAAGAAAACCGAATACATCCAGCAAGAGGTCAAAAGCACCCGCGCCATACTGCCCGTTCTGAAAATTGACAATGGCGGACCTGAACGGGATCAGGTTCAACAAAAACTCGCTCAGCTGTGTGTTCGCCTTGTCCAAGGCGGTTTGCCCACGGGCCTGCTGTTTGATAGCGGGATCGTCGAGGTCCAAGTGTTCGACAAACGCCGTGGCAATCCCATGGGATCGAGCGCTGGTAAAGCTATCCCAAGGCGCGTTATTCAGCGGTCGCTCACGTCCCAGATCATCGGCTTTATGGCTGGGCGTGAATACTTTGGTCGTCGAAACCTTGTTGCCATCCCTGTCTTCCTTAACCTTTGTACTGTAAAGGCTCGTCTTTTCAATCGTGCCTTTGTTGAAGTCGATGACGTAGGCGTGCGACGTGCCTTGCAGCTCGGTCTTGACCAGCAGCCCTGGTTCATTTTGAGCATACGTATTATTGAAATGCCCATCCATGACGTATGAGCCTTCCTGGAAAAAACTGACCTTTCCAAACTCGAAATGCTTGCGATCCTGTAAGGGCAGTTGCGAGATCATGTGCCTGACCGTTGTATTGACGGCGGCCTTTTTTTCCTCCATTGCACGGCTGAACTGCCGTTCGAATTCTGCCGGCACGCCAAATTGCCGATTGGCGTTCAAACTCGTTAGTACCCTTTGCAGGTCGTTGCCCTTGAGTGAGCTGCTGGGTTCGTGCGCCTTGAAAGGCCGGGACTCCAGCCAGTCGTCCATGGCGACATCCAAGAGCGAAATACCTCCCCCTTCAATCTTCACGTAGTGCTGATCGACAGCAAATACTTTCTCCTCGAAAAACGCGCCAAGGTCGCCAAATCGCTCCTTGAGCTTGGTCAGGGCGATCTCTTTTCGCGTGGGCAATGCCTTATCCAGTGCATGGGAGGCAGTGAGCCGGGTGTCCATCTGCGCGTTGAATGCGGCCCTTGCCGATTCAAGTTGCGCGGGTGGATAGTCGCCATTCTGTCTTTTTGTGAGAACGCCACTGGCCACGGCCCAGTCCAGCAATGCCACCGTCTCTGCCGCTTGGGTAACTCCTGGGTCAACCCGCCGTGCTTCTTGCGCCTCGCTCATGACCTGGGCAAACGTCATGCCGGGGACTTTGCCCGGCGTCTGCGCCTCAATCGTCATCGCAGCAATCGCCAGGCTGGCCCATGCCTGGCTGCCGACTTTCACCGTCGCAGGAATGTCTTTGATCAGAAACTGCGGCGCCGACTTGGCCAGCAACAGGTACGCGCCGACACTTGCCAGTGCAGCGCTGGTTTTGCCAGTACGACTCAAATGTTCGGCCAAGCCAGCCACTACCGTGGCTGCGTGGTGTCCCCCATGCGTGTCACCGCCCAGATCAAACCCGGCGACGCTGTTGCAATCGGGTGCGGTGATCGACTCAGGGTCCATCTGCAGTGCGATAGCGGCCAGTAGGTAATCGCTCGCGCTGCTTTCGCTGTCAATGCCCTGCATTGTTTGCTGCAGCGCGTTGCCCATCCGTTGCCCTTGCGGGGAATTGACCAGCGCTTCGAGTATTTTGGCCGGGTCGCTCCCCACTTCTGCCGGCAGCGGCTGGCGATACCGCAGAAACTCCAGTACGCCACCCTTGGTTTGCATCACCAGCGGTTGGTCGCCCAAAGGGTGTGCGTAATTCATCGTCGCAAGGCGCAAGCGCCGCTGCTCGTCTGCACTCAAGGGATTTGGCCAGGATAATGCCCCGCCCAAATGGCCCAGTGAGAAGACAGGACTGTTGGGCAATGGCAAATTCTGGCTGGGACGCTGGGGCGTCAACGACGGTTCAAGGTCATCGGCCACAAGCGGTGGCCGTTTTTCAGCTGCTGCCAAGGGAAGCGAAAAATGCGTATGTGCTGCGGTAATTGTCATAAAGCGCCTGTGCATAGTCGAAGAATCATCCAGGCAAAAGCGCGTTTCGGCGCTTGCGGCCGTTCACTGAGTGTCAGCGCTCAATGAGGAGGTTCCTGACCAAGTACAAGATTTCGTGACAGCGCACAGGTACAGCGTCAGAGCAACGCGCTGGCTAGCATCCCAATCGCCACCAACCCACACAGGCTGGCGAACCCCACTTGCAACACCCGCGCGGGGATCACCGAACACAACCGCCTTCCCGCCAACATGCCGACGACGCTCGCACCAATAAACACCCAGCCCACCGGCTCGATGCTCACGCCCGCATGAAACGCACCGGCCACGCCGATCAGCGACAGCAGGCTGACCACCATTAACGACGTGGCGACGATCCCGCGCATCTGCACGTCGGTCAGTTGCTTGAACGCCGGCACGATCAGGAAGCCGCCGCCCACGCCCAGCAAACCTGAAACGGCGCCGGTCACCGCTCCCAACGCCGCCAGGGTGGCGCTGCATTTGGCGGTCCAGGCCAGGCGACCGGTCTGCTGGTTGAGCATGCAGTTTTTCTGGCCCCACGACGCCGCACCATGGTCACTCGGCCCAGCCTCGCGCTTTTCCCGTTGCAGCATGCGCCAGGCCACCAGCACCATCAGCGCACTGAACAGCCCCATTAGCACCGGTTCCGACAGTTGGTGGGCGACAAACACGCCCAACGGCGAAAACAGCGCGCCGAGCAAGGCGATCAGTAACGCCGCACGGTAACGCACCAAGCCATGACGCAAGCCATCAATGGCACCCACCGCTGCCGCTGCGCCCACCGCCAGCAACGACACCGGCGCTGCCTGGGTCATGGTCAAGCCCAGCCCCAGCACCAGCGCCGGCACCCCAAGGATGCCGCCGCCCGCGCCAGTCAGGCCCATGACCAGGCCCATCAATACACCTAACACACTGGCCAGCAGCATTCAGTCCACCTTGCTCAGACGGGTCAGCCACTCGCGGCCCTTGAGCATGCCATTCCAGTAGAACCACGGCAGCAGCGTGGCCTTGAGGAACCACATCGAACGGCGTGCCTGCGTGGGATCAAGGGGAAAGGTCGGCAGCAACTTGCCGCCATAGCCGAACTCGGCCAGCACCACCTTGCCCTTCTCCACCGTCAGTGGGCAGGAACCATAGCCGTCATATTTGAGCGGCAAAGGTGCCTGCTTGCGCAGGGCCAGCAGGTTTTCGGCCACCACCACAATTTGCTTGCGCACCGCTGCCGCTGTCTTGGCGTTGGTGGTGCCGCACACATCGCCCAGGCCGAAGATATGCGGGTAGCGCAGGTGTTGCAGGCTATGGGGGTTCACTTCGCACCAGCCGGCGGCGTCGGCCAGCGGGCTCTGGCGGATAAAGTCCGGGGATAACTGCGGCGGTACGACGTGGAGCATGTCGAAGGTTTTCTCTTCGACCGTCGCGTTGCCTTCGGCGTCTTTGACTTCAAACCAGGCTTTGCGCGCCGGGCCGTCGACTTTCACCAGGTTGGAGTTGAACGCCAGGCGAGCGTTGTATTTTTCGACGTACTTCATCAGCGGCGGCACAAAGGTTGGCACACCGAACAACGCCGCACCGGCCAGGTTGAACTCGACGTCGATGTGTTTGAGGTCGCCCTGCTTGAGCCAGTGGTCGCAGGACAGGTACATGGCTTTTTGCGGCGCGCCGGCACATTTGATCGGCATCGCCGGCTGGGTGAACAACGCCTTGCCACCCTTGAGCTGCTGCACCAACTGCCAGGTGTACGCGGCATGCTCGTAGCTGTAGTTGGACGTGACACCGTGCTGGCCAAGGGTGTCTTGCAGGCCTTCGATTTTTTCCCAGGCCAGGCGCAGGCCAGGGCAGACGATAAGGTTCTTCCAGGTGACGCGCTGGCCGCTGTCGAGCACCAGGGTGTTTTCATCGGGCAACAGTTCGCTGACGGCGGCCTGCACCCAGCTGACGCCATTGGGCAGCACATCGGCCAGGGGCCGGCGGGTCTTGTGCAGGTCGTAGGCGCCGCCGCCGACCAGGGTCCAGGCCGGTTGGTAGCAGTGGTAGTCGTTGGGTTCAATCAGGATGATGTTCAGTTGCGGGTCACGCTTGAGCAGGCTGGCCAGCAGGCCGATGCCTGCCGAGCCGCCGCCGATGACTACGATATCGCCACTGATGGTGGGTCCCCAGTGTTGTTCGGTCATTGTCTACTGCCTTTTTGAGTCAATGCACACAAGGGTCGCTGCCGGATGGCGTCACGCCCAGCTTTTTATGACCGCGCCGCAATACAGCCCGGACAGGGTTTTCATCACTTGAATCACTTCGTGGCTGGCCAGCCCGTAGAAAATGTATTTGCCTTCCCGACGGGTGGCGACCAGCCCTTCATCGCGCAGGATGCCCAACTGTTGTGACAGGGTGGGCTGGCGTACGCCGGTCAGGGCTTCCAGCTCGCCGACGTTGCGCTCGCCCTGGGTCAACTGGCACAGGATCAACAAGCGATCTTCGTTGGCCAGGGCCTTGAGCAAGGCACAGGCCTTGGACGCCGATGCACGCAACTGGGCGACCTCGCCCTCACTCAACGTAGATTCCATTTGCCTCGGGTCCTTTATGTCACTTAAGCTCAAAACATTATGTGTAAACGTAAACTGATTGTAACCACTTTTTTCTTCAGCAGAGACAGCCGCCATGCCAGCGTTGATTCAAGCCTTTCTGGATGACGCATCGTCGACCTACACCTATATCGTCTATGAGGCCGATGGCGGCCCCTGCGCCATCGTCGACTCGGTGCTCAATTACGACCCGGCTTCGGGGCGCACCGATACGGCACAAGCCGACAAGGTGATTGCCTTTGTGCGCGAGCATGGCCTGCACGTGCAGTGGCTGCTGGAAACCCACGCCCATGCCGACCACCTGTCCGCCGCGCCCTACCTGCGCCGCACCTTGGGCGGCAAGATCGCGATAGGCGAATCGATCAGCAAGGTGCAGGGCGTGTTCAAGAACCTGTTCAACCTGGAGCCGGAATTTCGCGTGGACGGCTCGCAGTTCGATCACCTGTTTGCGCCGGATGAAGTCTTTCATATCGGCAACTTGAAGGCCCAGGCGTTGCATGTGCCTGGACACACCCCCGCCGACATGGCCTATTTGATCGACGGCCGCTTGATCCTGGTGGGCGACACCCTGTTCATGCCCGACGTCGGCACCGCGCGCTGCGACTTCCCCGGCGGCGATGCGCGGCAGTTGTACGCATCGATGCGCAAGCTGTTGGCGTTCCCTTCGGACACCAAGTTGTACGTGTGTCATGACTACCCGCCCGAGGGTCGAGAAGCCAAATGCCAGACCACCGTGGCGGAACAGCGGGCGGGCAATATCCATGTGCATGACGGCGTGGATGAAGCGGCGTTTGTAGAGATGCGCACCCAGCGTGATGCCGGGTTGGGAATGCCGACCTTGTTGCTGCCGGCGATCCAGGTGAATGTGCGGGCGGGGAATATGCCGCCGGCGGAAGAGAACGGCGTGACGTACCTGAAAATCCCCCTCAACCAACTTTAGAAGCACCGATCCCCTGTGGGAGCTGGCTGCGATAGCGGTGGGTCAGTTGGCCCATTCGCCCGATATACAGCTCTATAACGACCAACAGTAACCACGATGCGAAGCGAGCCGCTCTTGCTCTTGCTCTTGCTCTTGCTCTTGCTCTTGCTCTTGCTCTTGCTCTGCTTGTGATCTTGATCTCAGGCGCCCCGTTAAACCACGCTGGCCGGAATTCGACAGGGATTTGGGGGGTAAACCGGCAGGGATGCCGGTTTAGCCGCCCCGCGCCATGGATGGCGCGTGGCGGCGGCCCCCCAAATCACTGGCGGATTACGGGCACACCGAGCCCAAGCGAGGTGCCGAGTGGTGGGGCAAGAGCGTTTTGCTTACTTTTGGGCTCTTTTCAAAAGTAAGCCGCTGTAAAAGCGGAACCCTAAGTGGCCGTTACCGCAGGAATGGATATGTACACAATCCAGCTACGTTGACTGTGAGGCCGTCTTCGCAGGCAAGCCAGCTCCCACAGTTGGATCGTTAGGGTGTCAGGTAGGTAATCGTCGGCTGTCAGGCCGCCATCGCAGGCAAGCCAGCTCCCACAGTTGGATCGTTGGGTGTCAGGTAGATTGGCGTCGGCTGGCAGGCCGTCATCCCAGGCAAGCCCCACATTGTTCCGCGTTGAATCAGGAACCGAGGCTGATGCCGTTGGCCGGCAACGGCAGCGCGGTTTTGTAGCGCACTTGCTTCAAGGCAAAGCTGGAGCGAATGTTCGCCACCCCCGGCACCTTGGTCAGAAAGTCCATCATGAAACGCTCCAGCGACTGGATCGTCGGCACCAACACGCGGATCAAATAGTCCGGGTCGCCGGCCATCAGGTAGCACTCCATCACCTCAGGCCGATCCGAGATCGCCCCTTCGAATTGCTGCAGCGCCAGCTCGTTCTGTTTTTCCAGGCTCACGTGGATGAACACATTGACGTGCAGCCCCAGCAGATCAGCATCCAGCAGCGTGACCTGCTCACGAATCAGCCCCAGTTCTTCCATCGCCTTGACCCGGTTGAAACACGGAGTGGGCGACAGGTTGACCGAGCGGGCCAGGTCGGCATTGGTGATCCGGGCATTCTCCTGCAGGGCGTTGAGAATGCCGATATCGGTACGGTCCAGTTTGCGCATGAGACAAAATCACCTGTTTATTATGTTTATGCAGTTTTTTTATCCGCAAATGGCCGGCGACGCAATGAAACAGAGATAAATATTCTTCTACGCCACGCCTATGATTGTTGTAGGACAAGATTTCTTCTACCCGAAGACTGACTGTCAGCTAGCGCGCCCACTACAAGAAATTCACAAGATAGAGCGTAGAAAGCCATGACCCAGCCGTATGCACCGCTGCGCCTGCACGTTCCCGAACCCTCGGGCCGCCCAGGCTGCAAGACCGACTTCACCTACCTGCGTTTGACCGACGCCGGCCTGGTACGCAAACCCGCCATCGACGTAGAACCGGCCGACACCGCCGACCTGGCCAAGGGCCTGATCCGCGTGCTCGACGATCAGGGCCAGGCCCTGGGCCCGTGGGCCGAAGGCGTCTCCACCGAGATCATGCGCAAAGGCATGCGCGCCATGCTCAAGACGCGCATTTTCGACAACCGCATGGTGGTCGCCCAGCGTCAGAAAAAAATGTCGTTCTACATGCAAAGCCTTGGCGAAGAAGCCATCGGCAGCGCCCAGGCCCTGGCCTTGAATATCGACGACATGTGCTTCCCCACCTATCGCCAGCAAAGCATCCTGATGGCCCGCGAGGTGCCGCTGGTGGACCTGATCTGCCAACTGCTGTCCAACGAGCGCGACCCGCTCAAGGGCCGCCAATTGCCGATCATGTATTCGGTCAAGGAGGCGGGCTTCTTCACTATTTCCGGCAACCTTGCCACCCAATTCGTGCAGGGCGTGGGTTGGGGCATGGCCTCGGCGATCAAGGGCGATACCAAGATCGCCTCGGCCTGGATCGGCGACGGCGCCACTGCTGAATCGGACTTCCACACCGCCCTCACCTTCGCCCACGTGTACCGCGCGCCAGTGATCCTCAACGTGGTCAACAACCAGTGGGCGATTTCCACCTTCCAGGCCATCGCTGGCGGTGAAGCCACCACCTTCGCCGGACGCGGCGTCGGGTGCGGCATCGCTTCCCTGCGCGTGGACGGCAATGACTTTATCGCCGTGTACGCCGCCTCGGCCTGGGCCGCCGAACGTGCGCGCCGTAACCTGGGGCCCACCCTGATCGAGTGGGTCACCTACCGCGCCGGCCCGCATTCCACCTCCGATGACCCATCCAAGTACCGTCCCGCCGACGACTGGAGCCACTTCCCCCTGGGCGACCCGATTGCCCGCCTCAAGCAGCACCTGATCAAGATTGGCCAGTGGTCCGAAGAGGAACACGCGGCGGTTAGTGCAGAACTTGAAGCCGAAGTGGTCAAGGCGCAGAAAGAAGCCGAACAGTACGGCACCCTGGCCGGTGGCCAGATTCCAAGCGCCGCGACCATGTTCGAGGATGTCTATAAAGAGATGCCGGAGCACTTGAAGCGCCAGCGTCAAGAGTTGGGGGTGTGACATGAACGACCACAACAACAGCATCGAACTGGAAACCGCCATGACCACCACCACCATGACCATGATCCAGGCCCTGCGCTCGGCCATGGATGTGATGCTTGAGCGTGACGACAACGTGGTGGTGTTCGGCCAGGACGTCGGCTACTTCGGCGGCGTGTTCCGTTGCACCGAAGGCTTGCAGACCAAGTACGGTAGCTCGCGGGTGTTTGACGCGCCGATCTCGGAAAGCGGCATCGTCGGCGTGGCCGTGGGCATGGGCGCTTACGGCCTGCGCCCGGTAGCGGAAATCCAGTTCGCCGACTACGTCTACCCCGCCACCGACCAGATCATTTCCGAAGCGGCACGCCTGCGTTATCGCTCGGCCGGCCAGTTCACTGCGCCCTTGACCATGCGCATGCCCTGCGGCGGCGGCATCTATGGCGGCCAGACCCACAGCCAGAGTATCGAAGCGGTGTTCACCCAGGTCTGCGGCCTGCGCACGGTGATGCCGTCCAACCCCTATGACGCCAAGGGCCTGCTGATCGCCTCCATCGAGAACGATGACCCGGTAATCTTCCTGGAGCCCAAGCGCCTGTACAACGGCCCGTTCGACGGCCACCACGACCGCCCGGTAACGCCGTGGTCCAAACACCCCCAAGCCCAGGTGCCGGACGGTTACTACACCGTGCCCCTGGACGTAGCCGCCATCGTGCGCCCAGGCTCGGCCGTGACCGTGCTGACCTATGGCACCACCGTGTATGTGTCGCAAGTCGCCGCTGAAGAAACCGGCATCGACGCCGAGGTCATTGACCTGCGCAGCCTGTGGCCGCTGGACCTGGAGACCATCGTCAAGTCGGTGAAAAAGACCGGCCGTTGCGTGGTGGTGCATGAAGCCACGCGCACCTGCGGCTTTGGTGCCGAGTTGGTCTCGCTGGTGCAAGAGCATTGCTTCCACCACCTGGAAGCGCCGATCGAACGCGTCACTGGTTGGGACACTCCCTACCCGCACGCGCAGGAGTGGGCGTATTTCCCAGGGCCGTCCCGAGTGGGCGCGGCGTTGAAACGGGTCATGGAGGTCTGAATGGGCACGCACGTTATCAAGATGCCGGACATTGGCGAAGGCATCGCGGAAGTTGAATTATCGGTATGGCATGTAAAGGTCGGCGACCTGGTGGTTGAAGACCAGGTGCTGGCGGATGTGATGACCGACAAGGCGATGGTGGATATTCCCTCGCCGGTCCACGGCAAGGTGATTTCCCTCGGCGGCGAGCCGGGTGAGGTCATGGCAGTGGGCAGCATTTTGATCAGCATTGAAGTGGAAGGCGCAGGCAATACCAAGGATATGCCGGAGGTTGCCGAGCCGGCGAAGGCCGCGCCACCTGTGGCCGAAGCCAAACCGGTACAGGCGCCGGTAGAAAGCAAGCCCGCTGCAGTAGTGAAAGCGCCGCAAGCGCCCGTGGCCCGTGAAGCCAGCGAACGCCCGTTGGCCTCGCCTGCCGTGCGCAAACACGCGCTGGATGCCGGGATTCAACTGCGCCTGGTCCAGGGCACAGGGCCTGCGGGCCGGATTCTGCATGAAGACCTGGAGGCTTACTTGCGCCAGGGCCCGACAACGGGCGCCAGCGCCGCCAACCCGTATGCCGAGCGCACTGACGAACACCAGATCCCGGTGATCGGCATGCGCCGCAAGATCGCCCAGCGCATGCAGGACGCCACCCGCCGCGCCGCGCATTTCAGCTACGTGGAAGAGATCGACGTCACCTCCCTCGACGAGTTGCGCGTGCACCTCAACGAGAAGCACGGTGCGACACGCGGCAAGCTGACCCTGCTGCCGTTTATCGTGCGGGCCATGGTGGTAGCCTTGCGCGACTTCCCGCAGATCAATGCGCGTTACGACGACGAAGCCCAGGTCATCACTCGCCTTGGTGCCGTGCACGTGGGCGTCGCCACCCAGAGCGACGTGGGCCTGATGGTGCCGGTGGTGCGCCACGCCGAAGCCCGCAGCCTGTGGGGCACTGCCGAAGAAATCGCGCGTTTGGCCAATGCCGCACGCACAGGCAAGGCCAGCCGTGAAGAGCTGTCCGGTTCGACCATTACCCTGACCAGCCTTGGCGCCCTGGGCGGCATCGTCAGTACGCCAGTGCTGAACCTGCCGGAAGTGGCCATCGTCGGCGTCAACCGCATCGTTGAGCGGCCGATGGTGATCAAGGGCCAGATTGTGGTGCGCAAGATGATGAACCTCTCCAGCTCTTTCGATCACCGCGTGGTCGATGGCATGGACGCGGCGCAATTCATCCAGGCCATTCGCGGCCTGCTCGAACAACCCGCCAGCCTGTTCCTGGAGTAAGGGCATGACTCAGACATTGCACACCACGCTGCTGATTATCGGCGGCGGCCCCGGCGGTTATGTCGCGGCGATTCGCGCAGGCCAACTGGGCATCCCCACCATTCTGGTGGAAGGCCAAGCACTGGGCGGCACCTGCCTGAACATTGGCTGCATTCCCTCTAAGGCGCTGATCCATGTGGCCGAGCAGTTCCAGCAAACCGTGCACCATAGCCAGGGCTCGCAGTTGGGCATTGAGGTGGATGTACCGACTTTGGACATCCGCAAGAGCGTGGAATGGAAAGACGGCATCGTTGACCGCCTGACCACCGGCGTCGCCGCACTGCTGAAAAAACACAAGGTGCAGGTGATCCATGGCTGGGCCAAAGTCATCGACGGCAAGACCGTCGAGGTGGGCGAGCAACGCATCCAGTGCGAACACCTGCTGTTGGCCACCGGCTCGACAAGCGTCAACCTGCCGATGCTGCCGATTGGCGGGCCGATTATCTCGTCCACCGAAGCCCTGGCACCGACCCATGTACCCAAACGTTTGATCGTGGTGGGCGGTGGTTATATCGGCCTGGAACTGGGGATTGCCTACCGCAAGCTGGGTGCCGACGTCAGCGTGGTCGAGGCCCAGGCGCACATCCTGCCGGCCTACGACGCCGAGCTGACCCTGCCGGTGGCTGAATCCCTGAAGAAACTCGGCGTGAAGCTGTACCTGGAACACAGCGTCACCGGCTTTGCCGACAACAAGCTGCAAATACGTGCACCCAATGGCGACACCCTGGCGCTGGACACCGACCAGGTGCTGGTCGCCGTGGGGCGCAAACCCAACACCCAAGGCTGGAACCTCGAAGCGCTGAACCTGGACATGAACGGCGCGGCGATCAAGATCGACAGCCGCTGCCAGACCAGCATGCGCAACGTGTACGCCATTGGCGACCTCAGTGGCGAGCCGATGCTGGCGCACCGGGCCATGGCCCAGGGCGAAATGGTTGCCGAACTGATCAGCGGCAAGGCCCGCGAATTCAACCCGGCGGCAATTCCGGCGGTGTGCTTTACCGACCCGGAACTGGTGGTGGTCGGCAAGACCCCGGACGAGGCCAAGGCTGCTGGCCTGGATTGCATTGTGTCGAGCTTCCCGTTCGCCGCCAATGGCCGGGCCATGACGCTGGAGTCCAAGGCCGGCTTCGTGCGGGTGGTGGCGCGGCGTGACAATCACTTGATTGTTGGCTGGCAAGCGGTGGGGGCTGGGGTTTCGGAACTCTCCACTGCGTTTGGCCTGAGCCTGGAAATGGGCGCGCGCCTGGAGGATGTGGCCGGCACCATTCATGCCCATCCGACCCTGGGTGAAGCGGTGCAGGAAGCCGCGCTGCGGGCATTGGGGCACGCGTTGCACCTGTAAAACCGTGGCGTGGCTATCGCAGGCAAGCCAGCTCCCACACTTGGAATGCATTCCAATGTGGGAGCCGGGCTTGCCCGCGATAGCGGTGGATCAGCCAATGCAGAGTTGAATGGTCCACCGCCCTGCTCCCACACCGGCCAAGAATGCAGTATTGTTGCGCCATCCAGAAAAAAATCCGACTTGACCAGAGATAGAGGGTGTCATGGGTAACGAGAGCATCAATTGGGACAAGCTGGGTTTTGACTACATCAAGACCGACAAGCGGTTTCTCCAGGTCTGGAAGAACGGCGAATGGCAAGCTGGCACCCTGACCGACGACAATGTGCTGCACATCAGCGAGGGCTCCACTGCCCTGCATTATGGCCAGCAATGCTTCGAGGGCCTGAAGGCCTACCGTTGCAAGGACGGTTCGATCAACCTGTTCCGCCCGGACCAGAACGCCGCCCGCATGCAGCGCAGCTGTGGCCGCCTGCTGATGCCACAAGTGCCGACCGACGCGTTCATCGACGCCTGCAAACAAGTGGTCAAGGCCAACGAGCGCTTCATCCCGCCGTACGGCAGTGGCGGCGCGCTGTACCTGCGCCCGTTCGTGATCGGCACCGGTGACAACATCGGCGTGCGTACCGCGCCGGAGTTCATCTTCTCGGTGTTCTGCATCCCGGTCGGTGCCTACTTCAAGGGCGGCCTGGTGCCGCACAACTTCCAGATCTCCGGCTACGACCGCGCCGCGCCGCAAGGCACCGGTGCCGCCAAGGTCGGTGGCAACTACGCCGCCAGCCTGATGCCGGGTTCGGAAGCGAAGAAATCCGGCTTCGCCGACGCGATCTACCTGGACCCGATGACCCATTCGAAAATCGAAGAAGTCGGCTCCGCCAACTTCTTCGGGATCACCCACGACAACCAGTTCATCACGCCGAAGTCGCCTTCGGTATTGCCAGGCATCACACGCCTGTCGCTGATCGAACTGGCGCAGACCCGCCTGGGCCTGGAAGTGGTTGAAGGCGAAGTGTTCATCGACAAGCTGGACCAATTCAAGGAAGCAGGCGCCTGCGGTACCGCTGCGGTGATCTCGCCTATCGGCGGCATCCAGTACAACGGCAAGCTGCACGTGTTCCACAGCGAGACCGAAGTCGGCCCGATCACCCAGAAGCTCTACAAAGAGCTGACCGGTGTGCAGACCGGTGACGTGGAAGCGCCAGCGGGTTGGATCGTCAAGGTCTGACAGCCACAAAAGCCAGCGACACCACAAAACCCTGTGGGAGCTGGCTGGTTGATCGTTCCCACGCTCCGCTTGATCGTTCCCACGCTCCGCGTGGGAATGCAATGCATCCCCTGACGCTCCGCGTCACCTGTTGTCCGGCGGGACGCGGGGCATCCCAGGCGGCATTCCCACGCAGAGCGTGGGAACGATCAAAGGCCTATCGCTATCGCAGGCAAGCCAGCTCCCACACTGGTTTCTGCACCTTCATGAGCGTGGCGTAATATTCTCGGCAATCTTCTTGCCCATACTGATCCTCGGCTCCACCCCATACCCCAACGCCTCATAAAACCCCACCACCAGGTCATTGCCGCCGGTGATCTGCAGGTTAATTTTCATGCAACCCAGCGCTGTCAACGCCTGTTCGGCATAGCGCACCAGCGACGACCCCAGGCCATGGCGCCGATAGTCGGTATGCACCGCCACCGAATACAACCAGCCACGATGCCCGTCATAGCCGGCGAGGATGGTACCGATCACGGCTTTGTTGTCGGTGGCAACGAAGAACAACCCGTCATTGACCGCCAGTTTCTTATCAATCGCCAGGCTCGGCAGGTTATGCGCGGTGTCATAGCCAAACGCCTGCTGCCATAACTCAATCACCTGGGCACGGTGTTGACGGTCGCGATACGGCCCGATGGGGTGGCGGGACAACAGCGCCTTTTCCATCACCAACGTGCGCTCGTTGCCGTGGTACACGTCACGCACGTTGTGAAAACCCAGCTTGGCGTAGAAGGCTTGCGCCGTCAGCGAGGACGGCACGCTCAGCACCGTCACGCCGGCTTCACGGGCGCGCAGCTCGATCTCGATCATCAACAATCGGCCAATGCCCTGCCCTTGCAGCGCCGGGTTGACGAACACCGAGCGCACCACGTTGCCGTCCAGTGCGGCCGTAGCAGCGATCAGTTGATCCTGAGTCGCCACCAACACCACACGCCGCTGGAGTAACGCCATTACCGCGTCGGGGGTGAAATTGCTGGCAACCCGCGCAATCACATCTGCTGGGTAATCACGTGCGTTGCTGCTGTGCAGCGCAGCCAGGATGACCTGGCTGATGCCCTCGGCATCTGAAGGTTGGGCAAGGCGAACAGCGGTAGACATGGTTCCTCCTGGCTGACACAACGATAACAATCACCACAATACCAATGTGGGAGCTGGCTTGCCTGCTCCCACAGGTTGATCGTATTTCAATCTGGCAGCCGATTCGGCTGCGCCACCCCCGTTTTCAGCTTTCTTGGCTGAGCCACCCCGCCGTTTCAGCCGGGATCCTTTCCCCGCAACGCACACAATAGCGGCACAAGATCCCCAACGGACCCGTGCCCCCATGCAAACCACCAACACCGTCCTGATGATCCGCCCGGCGCGCTTTGCCTTCAACCCGGATACCGCGATCAACAACCGTTTCCAACGCCCGTCGCTGGACCCGCTCAGTGCACAGCACAAAGCGCTGGAGGAGTTCGACGGTTATGTCGACACCCTGCGCCAGCATGGCGTGGAGGTGCTGGTGGTGCAGGACACGCCGGCGCCTCATACGCCCGACTCGATCTTCCCCAACAACTGGTGGAGCAGCCATGCCGACGGCAGCCTGGTGCTCTACCCCATGGAAGGCCAGAACCGCCGACTGGAGCGCAACAAGGGCGTGCTGCAAGTACTGGAGCAACGCTTTGCGATCAACACCACCATCGACCTCAGCCACATGGAACAACAGAACATCTTCCTGGAAGGCACCGGCAGCATGGTGCTCGACCGCCAGCACCGCATCAGCTACGCGTGCCATTCGGGGCGCACCCACCACGCGGCCCTGCGCCAGTTTGCCGAACGCCTCGACTACCAACTCTGTGTGTTCCACGCCCTGGACCGTCACCAGGCCCCCATCTACCACAGCAACGTGATGATGAGCGTTGGCCGCGACCTCGCGGTGGTGTGCCTGCAGGCCCTGCCCGACGACAGCGAGCGCCTGGCCCTGGAACGCTCCCTGCGTGACACCGGCAAGGACATCCTCAGCCTGGACTTCGACCAGTTGGAAGCCTTCGCCGGCAACATGCTGGAGGTCCACGACCGGGACGGCCAGCCATTGCTGGTGATGTCCGCCAGTGCCTGGGGCGCCCTGCATCCGGCGCAGCGTCAGCATGTGGAACGCCATACGCGGCCGGTGGTGGTGAATATCGACAACATCGAACGCATCGGCGGCGGCAGTGCCCGCTGCATGCTGGCCGAAGTGCATCTGCCGGCCCGTCCCTCATTTCAATAAGGAGTCCTGCCATGACCCGTTATATCGACGTCAACGACCTCAGCTACCTGGTATCGCAAAAAGGCCTGCAAACCTCTATCACCGAGATGGCCGACTACATTCGCGCCGACTACCTGCGCTGGCAGGATTTCGAAAAGTGCGCGCGCCTGGCCAACCACTCACCGGATGGCGTGATCGAGCTGATGCCGGTGTCCGACGCTTCGCTGTACGCCTTCAAGTACGTCAACGGCCACCCGAAAAACACCCTGGCCGGCATGCTCACCGTGATGGCATTCGGCGCCTTGGGCGACGTCGACACCGGCAAACCGGTGCTGCTAGCGGAGATGACCCTGACCACTGCGATCCGCACCGCTGCCACCTCGGCCCTGGTCGCCCGCTACCTGGCCCGCGCCAACAGCCGCAGCATGGCGCTGATCGGCAACGGCTGCCAAAGCGAATTCCAGGCACTGGCCTTCCACGCCATGCTGGGCATTACTGAAATCCGCTTGTTCGACATCGACCCCCAGGCCACCGCCAAGCTCGCCGCCAACCTCAAGGCGTTCCCGGCGATCAAGGTGATCCTGGCCGCCAGCGTCGCCGAGGCAGTCAAAGGCGCGGACATTGTCACCACCGTGACTGCAGACAAGGCCTACGCCACCATCCTGACTGACGAGATGATCGAGCCAGGCATGCACCTCAATGCCGTGGGCGGTGACTGCCCGGGCAAGACCGAGCTGGACCGCCGTATCGTCGAGCGCGCCAGGGTGATCGTCGAGTACGAACCGCAAAGCCGCATCGAAGGCGAAATCCAGCACATGCCGGAAGATTCGCCGGTCACCGAGCTGTGGCAAGTGATCAACGGCCAACAGCCGGGCCGCGAGAATGAACGCCAGATCACCCTGTTCGACTCGGTGGGTTTTGCTATCGAAGACTACTCGGCCCTGCGCTATGTACTGGACGTGGCCAAGGCCCTGGATGTGGGGAGCGAGCTGGAGCTGGTGCCAGACCTGGCCGACCCGAAAGACCTGTTTGCACGCCTGGCCCAGCAACCTGTGGTACAGCATAAAAAGCGCGCCTGAAACCGCTCTGGCTTGCCGCTTTGCGCCCAGGGCAGGCCAGATTCGGGTGGGTTGAAAGCCGATTTTGCCGGTGTCACAGCCGATTCCGCTGCATTGCCTGTTTTAACAGCGCAATTTGCGCTTTGCGCAGGGGGTAAACGACACAAAAAACGCACCATCATGAAGCATTCTCTGCTCCCAGTTATTCACTGCCCCTGACATCAATTACAAAATATAGGGACCGACACATGACTCCTCTGCGATCACTCTTCGCTGCGTTGCTGTTGCCACTGTGCGCCACTGCTGCCCACGCCCAGGACTGGAAAGAAATCCGGTTTGGCGTGTTCCCCGAATACCCGCCCTTCGAATCCGTCGCCGCCGACGGCAGCCTGCAAGGTTTCGATATCGAACTGGGCAACGCCATCTGCGCCAAGCTCGAAGTGAAATGCACCTGGGTGCACAACGAATTCGACGGCATGATCCCGGCCCTGCGTGCGCGCAAGTTCGACGCGATCATGTCCTCCATGGCCGTGACCCCGGCCCGCGAGAAAGTCATCGACTTCACCGACCGCCTGTTCCTCAGCCCCACCTCGGTGATCACCCGAAAAAACGCCACCTTCGGTGACACCCCAGAATCGCTGAACGGCAAGCAGGTTGGCGTGCTGCAAGGCTCGTTGCAGGAAGCCTATGCCCGCGCGCACCTGGCCAAGCTCGGTGCACAGATCAAGGCGTACCAGTCTCAGGAACAGAACTACGCCGACCTGCAAAACGGCCGCCTCGACGCCACCCTGACGGACAAGCTCGAAGCCCAGCTCAACTTCCTGTCCAAGCCCGAAGGCGCCGACTTCAAGACCGGCCCGGCCTTCAAGGACCCGACCCTGCCTCTGGACATCGCCATGGGCCTGCGCAAGAACGACCAGGCGTTGCGTGAGCTGATCAACAAGGGCATCGCCGCCGTCCAGGCCGATGGCACCTACGCCCAGATCCAGAAGAAATACTTCGGCGATCAGGACATCTACAACGAGTAACCGGCAACCGTGCCCCTGTGGGAGCGGGCGTGTTGTGGCGAGGGAGCTTAAGCCGGCTCCAGCCGCGCTGTCGAACGGGAGCAAGCTCCCTCGCCACAACAAGCAGTTCCCACAGTAAATCCGTGCACTCCTTCGAGATCTTCCCCATGAACGACCTCCTCAACCTGCAAGGCTACGGCCCCATGCTGGCCCAGGGTGCCTGGATGACGCTCAAGCTGGCGTTCCTCGCCCTGGCCCTGAGCCTTACCCTGGGCCTGGTCGCCGCGGGCGCCAAACTCTCCAGCGCCAAATGGCTGCGCGTGCCGGCCACGCTCTACACCACGTTGATCCGCAGCGTGCCGGACCTGGTGCTGATCCTGCTGATCTTCTACAGCCTGCAACTGTGGCTCAACGATCTGACCGAAGCGTTCGGCTGGGACTACGTTGAAATCGACCCGTTTACCGCCGGAGTGATCACCCTGGGCTTTATTTACGGCGCGTATTTCACCGAAAACTTCCGAGGCGCGATCCTCAGTGTGCCGGCCGGCCAACTGGAAGCCGCCACCGCCTACGGCCTGAGCCGCTGGCAGCGCTTTCACCTGGTGCTGTTCCCGCAACTGATGCGCTTTGCCCTGCCGGGCCTGGGCAATAACTGGCTGGTGCTGCTCAAGTCCACGGCGCTGGTGTCGATCATCGGCCTGTCAGACCTGGTCAAGGCCGCGCAGAACGCGGGCAAGTCCACCAGCGAGCCGCTGTACTTCCTGATCCTCGCGGGCCTGGTGTACCTGGTGATTACCACCCTCTCCAACCGCATCTTCAAGCGCCTGGAACGGCGCTATAACCTGGGCATCAAGGGGATGGCGCGATGATCGAATTGTTCCAGCAATACGGCCTGGCCTACCTGTTCAGCGATGGCAGCGGCCTGTCCGGTGTCGCCATGACCTTGTGGCTGTTCATTATTTCGGTAGTGCTGGGCTTTGGCCTGTCGATCCCCCTGGCGCTGGCACGCGTGTCAGAGCATTTCTGGCTGCGCTGGCCGGTGGAGGTCTACACCTACCTGTTCCGCGGCACGCCGCTGTATATCCAACTGTTGATTTGTTACACCGGGCTGTACAGCCTGGAAGTGGTGCAGGACAACGCCCTGCTCAACCAGTTTTTCCGCAATGCGCTGAACTGCACGCTGTTGGCGTTTGTGCTCAACACCTGCGCCTACACCGTGGAAATCTTCGCCGGGGCAATCCGCAACATTCCCCATGGCGAGATCGAAGCGGCACGCGCCTATGGCCTGCACGGCTGGCGGCTGAACCTGTTTGTGATCGTGCCCGCCGCATTGCGTCGCGCCCTGCCGGCCTACAGCAATGAAATGATCCTGATGCTGCACGCCACGTCGCTGGCGTTCACCGCCACCGTCGCCGACATCCTCAAGGTCGCCCGCGATGCGAATGCCGAGACGTTCCTGACCTTCCAGGCCTTCGGCATCGCCGCCCTGCTCTACATGCTGCTGTCCTTTGCACTGGTGGGCCTGTTCAGGCTGGCCGAACGTCGCTGGATGCGCTTTCTTGTTCCTACCCGAGGCTAACCCATGAATCAGTCCGCGCAGGCCCTGGCCGCTTATCCAATGGATGTACCCGTCGGCAACACCGCCACGGCGGCCATCAAGCTGCAAGTCGAAGGTATCCATAAACGCTACGGCGAACACGAAGTGCTCAAGGGCGTGTCCCTCAACGCACGCCAGGGCGATGTGATCAGCTTGATCGGCGCCAGCGGTTCGGGCAAAAGCACGATGCTGCGGTGCATCAACTTTCTGGAACAGCCTGACGCCGGGGTGATCACCCTGGACGGCATCAGCATCGAAATGCAACCAGGCCGCGCCGGCACCCGCGCGCCGCACCAGGCGCAACTGCAAAACCTGCGCACGCGCCTGGCCATGGTGTTCCAGCACTTCAACCTGTGGAGCCACATGACCGTGCTGGAAAACATCACCATGGCCCCGCGCCGGGTGCTGAACGTGAGCGCCGCCGAAGCCGAGAAACGTGCGCGGCTGTACCTGGACAAGGTCGGCCTGCCGAGCCGCGTGGCGGACCAATATCCGGCGTTCCTGTCCGGTGGCCAGCAGCAGCGCGTCGCGATTGCGCGGGCGCTGGCGATGGAGCCGGAGATTATCCTGTTTGATGAACCCACCTCGGCCCTGGACCCGGAGCTTGTAGGAGAAGTGCTTAAAGTCATACAGACGTTGGCCGAGGAAGGTCGTACCATGCTGATGGTCACCCACGAAATGGGCTTTGCCCGCCAGGTGTCCAGCCAAGTGCTGTTCCTGCATCAGGGCCGAGTCGAAGAACACGGCGGCGCCGAGATCCTCGACCATCCCACCAGCGAACGCTTGCAGCAATTTCTTTCCAACCGTTTGAAGTGAACTCATGGATACCAAGGCCCACGGACCCCATTCTTCCCCTACGCTGGATCGCATCGACGAAGCGATCATCGACGTACTCAGGCATCAGGGGCGTATCACCTACGAAAAGCTCTCGTCACTGGTGCACCTCACCCCCAGGCCCTGCCTGGAACGGGTGCGCAAGCTGGAACGACGCGGGGTGATCCGTGGGTATGGGGCGATCATCGATGTGCAGATGGTCTCACCGGGGCTGTCGCTGCTGGTGCTGGTGGCCCTGTCCAACCAAAGCGGGCGCTCGGCGCAAAAGGCCTTCGAAGCCTGCGTGAAAGCCTGCCCGCAGGTATTCGAATGCCAGTTGATCAGCGGGCCGTTCGACTACAGCCTGCGCATGCGCTGCCGGGATATGGAGCATTACCGGGTGCTGACCGAGACCTGGTTGAACAATGATGAGTTGCACATTGATAAGCTGGTGGCGCATCCGGAGTTGGCGGTGGTCAAGAACACCGCGACCGAACTGGCCTGAACCAGCTAGCTCGTTCCCACGCTCTGCGTGGGAATGCATCCAATGACGCTCCGCGTCACAACTTCAAGAGCAGACGCGGAGCGTCCAGGGTGGCATTCCACGCAGAGCGTGGGAACGATCAATCAGTCACCCCACATCTGACGGGTCGACCGCTATCGCAGGCAAGCCAGCTCCCACATTGACCGGGTTTGCAATTCTTTTGCCTGGCTTGGCACCCACCAGCTTCGCCTGCCCATCCTTCTGCTTGCCCGTACGCGCCTCGCTGATCAGCCCCGGGATCAACTTGCCCTCCGGCAAATTCTTCCAGAACCGGCTGGGCAAATGCCCTTCCATCACTTTGGGATTGAGCCGCGCCGGGTTGAAGATGTGGCTGTAGTAGGTCAACCACATCGCACTGTGGGGATCTTCAACATTCTGCGCCAGTTGCTGCCAGGCCTCGGGGCACTGGCGCTGATGAATCAATTGCTCGCCGTCGTAATACACCCCGTCCAGGGGCGTGGCGATCATCCAGCGATGGCGGCCCATGCGCCCGATAAAATGCTCGCTGGCGCTCTTGAGAATGTCATGGGCCGGCTCATGCCAGGCCACGTACTCCGGCAGTTCCGGCCCGGCCCCGTCCGGCAGCGCGATGAAGCGCACAAACGCATGCAAGTGGTGGGCTTCCCGGCTGACTTGCTTGATGCGCCGCTGCAATTCGCTGCCAAGCTTGTCACCCGCGAGCATGGCGGTGCGATCACCATGGCTGACCCGCCACAGCACTTCATACAACAGGCTCCAGCGCTGATCACCGTGATAACAGGCAGCGGACTCCAGCAATTGCAACAACGCCTTGGGTATGCGCGCCTGAAACGGCCCCATCCCTGGTGGGATCAGTTCATCGGTAGCGAACAGGTCCGCCGCCTGCACCTCGCCCCAACTGACCTGGCTGGGGTCGACCTGATGGCTGAGCAACCAGCGGGCCTGTTCGCGCCAGGTACTGAACAGGTTGTCGCACTCCAGGCTGATCATCCCCACAGCCCCATCTGTTGCGGCTGCGGACGGTCACGCAATTGTTCGCGCAACAACACACTGGTGCTGTCGGCCTGCTGCGGGTGGTAGTCGCTGGTGATGAAAAACGGCTTGGCCTTGGCCAGCACGCAGCGCATGCGCGCCAGGTCTTCGAAGCGGATCTTGCGTTCACGGCGCAGGTCGACCAGGCGCTGGGTGGTGCGCAGGCCGATGCCGGGGATACGTGCGATCAGGGTCGGCTCGGCGCGGTTCAGGTCCAGGGGGAACACCTCGCGATGCTCCAGGGCCCAGGCCAGCTTGGGGTCGATATCCAGTGCCAGGTCACCGGGGCCGGCGAACAGCTCATTGGCGCTGAAACCGTAGCTGCGCAGCAGGAAATCAGCCTGGTACAAGCGGTGCTCGCGCATCAAGGGCGGCGCGGCCAGGGGTACGCTTTTCGGGCTGTTGGGGATGGGGCTGAACGCCGAGTAATACACGCGGCGCAGCTTGAAATTACCGTACAACGCCTCGGCACCGTGCAGGATGGTGCTGTCGTCGGTGTCGTCGGCACCGACGATCATCTGCGTGCTCTGCCCGGCCGGAGCGAAACGTGGCGCACGGGGTTCGTTGAGCACCGTCTGTTCGCCGGTGTAGATGGTCTGCATGGCCTGCTTGATCGAGCCGATCTGCTTCTCGGGCGCCAGGGTCTGCAGGCTGGCGTCGGTGGGCAGTTCGATATTCACGCTGAGGCGATCGGCATAACGGCCAGCCTCGGCGATCAGGGCCGGGTCGGCATCGGGGATGGTCTTGAGGTGGATATAACCGCGAAAGTCATGCTCTTCGCGCAGCAGTTTGGCGACCCGCACCAGTTGCTCCATGGTGTAGTCCGACGAACGGATGATGCCGGAACTGAGGAACAGCCCACTGACGCAATTGCGCTTGTAGAAATCCAGGGTCAGGGTGACCACCTCCTCCGGGCTGAAGCGCGCACGGGGCACGTCGCTGGAGCGGCGGTTGACGCAGTATTGGCAGTCGTAGAGGCAGAAGTTGGTGAGCAACACCTTGAGCAACGACACGCAACGGCCATCGGGCGTGTAGCTGTGGCAGATGCCCATGCCATTGGTGGAACCCAGCCCCGCCTTGCCCTCGGAACTGCGCTTGGGCGCGCCACTGCTGGCGCAGGACGCGTCGTACTTGGCGGCGTCGGCGAGGATGCTGAGTTTTTCGATCAACTGCATGGAGGGCTACCGATACTGGTTTTTTGTACAGTACCAATAGCCACACTTTGTCACAAGTGCCGTCTGTAGGAGCGAGCTCTTGTGGCGAGGGAGCTTGCTCCCGCTGGGCTGCGAAGCGGCCCCAAAAGCTTGCGGGCGCTGCGCACCCGAACGGGAGCAAG
>NZ_BCBO01000016.1:0-16295 GCF_001320835.1 Pseudomonas sp. NBRC 111138
GCTGGGCTGCGAAGCGGCCCCAAAAGCTTGCGGGCGCTGCGCACCCGAACGGGAGCAAGCTCCCTCGCCACAATAAGGGGATCGGTCAGCTGGCGGTTGCCAGCAGCAAGTCCTGCACCGAACGCGCCTTGCCACGGTGATGGTCCAGCGCATACAACGACGCCGCAATCTCATCCGCCCGAATCGGCAACACCGACAGCAAGGTATCGCTCAAGCCATGGCTGGCCTGGCTGAAGCCCTGGATGTAGATGCCAGCCTTGCAGCGCTCGTCGGTGACGATGCGGTAGTCGCGGGCCACTTCAAAGTCGCCCATGTAGGCTTGCAGCGGCGCCAGCAGTTCACGGTGCATCTGGCGCTCGTAGCCGGTGGCCAGGATTACCGCGTCGTAATGGTTGAGGCTGGTTTCGCCGGTGGCGCTATTGCGCAGGGCCAGTTCGATACCCAGCGGGCCTGGGGTGGCCTTCTCCACTACGGTCAGGGTGCGGAACGCCTGGCGGGCGATGCCGGAGACTTTCTGGCGGTAGAAAATCCCGTAGATTCGCTCGATCAGGTCCAGGTCCACTACCGAGTAGTTGGTGTTCTGGTATTCGGCGACCAAACGCTCACGCTCGGCACCGACTTGCTGGAACACCAGGTCAGTAAAGGCCGGCGAGAACACTTCGTTGACGAACGGGCTGTCGTCGGCCGGTTTGAGCGCCGAACCGCGCAGGATCATGTCGACCTGCACCGACGGGAAGCTGTCATTGAGGTCGATAAAAGCTTCTGCCGCGCTCTGGCCGCCGCCGATCACGGCGATGCGCATCGGCTTGCCGTCTACGCACGGCTGGCTGGCCATGCGCTCCAGGTACTGGGAATGGTGAAACACCCGGCTATCGCCCTTGAGCGCCTTGAATGCCTCGGGGATGCGCGGTGTGCCGCCGGCGCTGACCACCACCGAACGGGTGGTGCGCACATGCTGCTCGCCTTGGGCATCACGGGAGATCACGCGCAACGCCTCGACCTGTTGCTGATGCAGGATCGGCTCGATGGCCAGCACTTCTTCACCGTAGTTGGCCTGGGCCTGGAACTGCCCCGCCACCCAGCGCAGGTAGTCGTTGTACTCCATGCGGCAAGGGTAAAAGGTGCCCAGGTTGATGAAGTCCACCAGGCGGTCGTGGGCCTTGAGGTAGTTGACGAAGGAGTACGGGCTGGTGGGGTTGCGCAGGGTCACCAGGTCCTTGAGGAAGGAAATCTGCAGTTCACTCTGGGTCACCAGGGTATTGCCGTGCCAGCGGTAGTCGGCTTGTTTGTCGAGAAACAGCACGTCCAGCTTGCCCTGGGCCTTTTCACGCTCCTGCAGGGCGATGGCCAGCGCCAGGTTCGAAGGGCCGAAACCGATCCCGATCAGGTCATGAACCGCGGGCGAAGCAATTGCCTGTGTCATTCCAGTGTCCTCTGGATAAGCCCCTTGGCGGTGGGGCGGGAATACCTTCATGGCCTGAACAACAGGCCGTGTGTTGATAGGAAACGAGGACAGTGAAATAAAATTTAACTAACAGCCGATCAGTGCGCTTCCCACTCGCGCATACGCACCCGGCAGTGCTTCATCGCGTTGACGATGTGTTTTTCCACCAGGCTGCGGGAAATGTTCAGGCGTTCAGCGATTTGCAGATGGGACAGGCCTTCGAGTTTGCGCAACAGGAAACTGTCGCGACAGGCCGCCGGCAGCTCGGCCAAGGCGCGCTCGAGCATCTCCAGGCGCTGGCCCTGATCGTGGCTGGCGTGGGGGGAACAGGCGGCGAAGCGCTCTTCGCTGTCCAGCACCTCCAGGGGCTCGGTTTGGCGCACGGCGTTGCGCCGATGGCCGTCGATCACCAGGTTCAAGGCGGTGCGGTACAGGAAGGCGCGGGGCTGTTCGATCGGGGTGTCGCTTGCGCGCTCGAGCACCCGCACATAAGCGTCATGCACCACATCTTCGGCCACCTGACGGTTGCCCAGCTTGGCGTTGAGGAAACACACCAGCTCGCGATAGTAGTTTTCCAACATGACTCCTGACCCCACGGCCTTGGTACAAACGACACCCGGCCCCTGTAGGAGCGAGCTTGCTCGCGAAAAACCCAAGAGCGCATCCCCTTACCTGGATGCGCCCGCAATCATTGGCGGTTTTGCCATCACCGATGATGGCAGTTTGAGTGTGTGCAATTTATAGTAATTCTCATCTACTTTTAAAGAACTCTCTCATCAGCGGTCGGTTTTTTTCGCAATTCGCGCTGTAACTACTTATGTAACAGCCTAAATTCCGGAGCATTTTCCTCGTTTACCTGTCAGCTCTGCGCGACTGCGCCCCGAACTTTCCTGGCTGGAAGCTACCCATGAAACGCCCTCGACCTGCCCGACGCGCCCTGCTTGTGGTGGCGTGCCTGATTCCCATCGTTGCGTTTGCCACCTGGCAGGGCCTGACGCCGGGCCGCGATGCCCTGGCCACCGTCACCGTGACCCGCGCCGACATCGAAAACAGCGTCACCGCCCTGGGCACCCTGCAACCGCGACGTTACGTAGACGTCGGCGCCCAAGCCTCCGGGCAGATCCGCAAGATCCACGTCGAGGCCGGTGACCAGGTCCAAGAGGGCCAATTGCTGGTGGAGATCGACCCCGCCACGCAAAAAGCCAAGCTCGACGCCAGCCGCTATGCCATCGAAAACCTGCAGGCTCAGTTGCAGGAGCAGAAAGCCCAGCACCAACTGGCCCATCAGAAGTACCAGCGTCAGCAGCGCCTGAGTGCCGGCAACGCCACCCGCGAGGAAGACGTGCAGACCGCCAAGGCGGAACTCAGCGCGACCCAGGCGCGGGTCCAGATGTTCCAGGCACAGATCCGCCAGGCCCAGGCCAGCCTGCGCAGCGATGAAGCCGAGTTGGGCTACACGCGCATCTACGCGCCAATGACCGGTACCGTGGTGGCCGTGGATGCACGCGTCGGCCAGACCCTCAACGCGCAACAGCAAACGCCGCTGATCCTGCGCATCGCCAAGCTATCGCCCATGACGGTGTGGGCGGAAGTCTCCGAAGCCGACATCGGCCATGTCAAACCCGGCATGAGCGCGTATTTCACCACCCTGAGCGGTGGCAGCCGGCGCTGGACCAGCACCGTGCGCCAAATCCTGCCGATCCCGCCCAAACCCTTGAACGAAACCCAGGGCAGCGGCAGCCCGAGCAGCACCAGCAAGAGCGGCACTGGCCGAGTGGTGCTGTACACGGTGCTGCTGGACGTGGACAACGCCGACAACGCGCTGATGGCCGAGATGACCACCCAGGTCTTTTTCGTCGCCAGCCAAGTCAAGAACGCCCTCTCCGTACCCGTCGCCGCCTTGCAAAGCGTGCCCGGCTCCGCAGCGCAAATCGCCCGGGTGGTCGCCAAAAACGGGGCCATCGAAGACCGTGAAGTGCGCCTGGGCATCAGCGACCGCCTGCGGGTGGAAGTGCTCGAGGGGTTGAGCGAGGGCGACCACCTGTTGATCGGCCCGGTTGATAGCCATGGGGGCTGAAATGACCACGCCCCTGATTGAACTCAAAGGCATCCGCAAATCCTACGGCGGCGGCGACAGCCCGCAGGTCGATGTGTTGCGCGGCATCGACCTGTCGATCCATGCCGGCGAGTTCGTCGCCATTGTCGGCGCGTCGGGCTCGGGTAAATCGACGCTGATGAACATCCTCGGCTGCCTCGACCGCCCCACCGAGGGCGACTACCTGTTCGCCGGGGAAAACGTCGCCCACCTGGGCAGCGACGAACTGGCCTGGCTACGCCGCGAAGCCTTCGGTTTTGTGTTTCAGGGCTACCACTTGATTCCCTCAGGCTCCGCCCAGGAAAACGTCGAGATGCCGGCGATCTATGCCGGCATCAGCGCCGCCGAACGCCATGCCCGCGCCAGCGCCCTGCTCACCCGCCTGGGCCTGGCCGAGCGCACCGGCAATCGGCCGCACCAGCTGTCGGGTGGGCAACAGCAACGGGTGTCCATCGCCCGCGCCCTGATGAACGGCGGCCATATCATCCTCGCCGACGAACCCACCGGCGCCCTCGACAGCCATAGCGGCGCCGAGGTCATGGCCTTGCTCGACGAACTGGCGAGCCAGGGCCATGTGGTCATTCTGATTACCCACGACCGTGAAGTGGCGGCGCGAGCCAACCGCATCATCGAGATTCGCGACGGCCAGATCATCAGCGATTCGGCTGACACCCGCGCGGCCACGCCCAGCGTGGCGGCCGGCGCCTTGCACGCCGTGGACCTGCGCCAACGCCTGGTCGACGGCGCCGAGCACAATGGTGCCTGGAAAGCCGAATTGCTGGATGCCGTGCAGGCCGCCTGGCGGGTGATGTGGATCAACCGTTTTCGCACGGCGCTGACGCTGCTGGGCATCATCATCGGCGTCGCGTCGGTGGTGGTGATGCTGGCAGTGGGCGAAGGCAGCAAGCGCCAGGTCATGGCGCAGATGGGCGCGTTCGGCTCCAATATCATCTACCTCAGCGGATCTTCGCCCAACCCGCGTACGCCGCTGGGTATCGTGTCCCTCAACGATGTCGCGGCCCTGGCGACGCTGCCTCAGGTCAAGCGCATCATGCCGGTCAACGGCAACGACGCGGGAGTGCGCTTCGGCAACGTCGACTACATGGCTTACGTGGGGGGCAACGACACCAACTTCCCGGAGATCTTCAACTGGCCGGTGGTCGAGGGCAGCTACTTCACCGAGGCCGACGAACGCGCCGCCGCCACGGTCGCCGTGATCGGCGCGCGCATCCGCCAAAAATTGTTCAAGGACGTGGCCAGCCCTATCGGCCAGTACATCCTGATCGAGAACGTACCCTTCCAGGTGGTCGGCGTGCTCGCGGAAAAAGGCTCCAGCTCCGGCAACAAGGACAGTGACGACCGTGTCGCCATTCCCTACAGCGCCGCCAGTGTCCGCCTGTTCGGCAGCTACAACCCCGAATACGTGGCGATTGCCACCACCGATGCACGCAAGGTGCATGAAGCCGAACGCGCCATCGACCAGTTGATGCTGAAGCTGCACAACGGCAAGCGCGACTACGAGCTGACCAACAATGCCGCGATGATTCAGGCCGAAGCCCGCACCCAGAACACCCTGTCGCTGATGCTCGGCTCGATTGCGGCGATCTCCCTGCTGGTGGGCGGCATCGGCGTGATGAATATCATGTTGATGACCGTGCGCGAACGCACCCGTGAAATCGGCATCCGTATGGCCACCGGGGCACGCCAGCGCGACATCCTGCGCCAGTTCCTCACCGAGGCGGTGATGCTCTCGGTGGTCGGCGGCCTGTTCGGTATTGCCCTGGCATTGCTGGTAGGCGGCGTGCTGGTGCTGGCTGAAGTGGCGGTGCAGTTTTCCCTGGTGGCGGTGCTCGGCGCGTTTGGCTGTGCGCTGGTGACCGGCGTCGTATTCGGCTTTATGCCGGCCCGTAAAGCTGCCCGGCTCGATCCGGTTAAGGCGTTGACCAGTGAATAAACGATCTCTCACTCCACGACTGTCAGCGTTCAGTGTGTGCCTGTTGCTCACGGCCTGTGGCGCTAACCCGCCGGCCATCGACAGCGGCCTCGCCACGCCCGCCGCCTGGCACTATGCAGAACGCGAAGCGACCCAAGCCATCAACCAGCGCTGGTGGACGCAGTTTGGCAGCCCGGCGTTGAACCGCCTGATCGACCAGGCCCGTCGTGACAGTTTCGACGTAGCGGCCGCCATGGCGCGGGTCCGTCAGGCCCAGGCCACGGCGGTGATTGCTGGCGCGCCGCTGCTGCCGGAGCTGAAATTCAACCTCACCGCCAGCCGGCAAAGACTGTTGCGCGGCAGCGGCAACTCGGACCTGGACGCCACCGAAAGCAATCGGACCGTCAACAGCTATGACGCCAGCCTCACCGCCAGCTATGAAATCGACTTCTGGGGGGGCCGCGCCGCTGCGCGCGACAGCGCCGTGCAGAGCCTGCACGCCAGTGAGTTCGCTCAGGCCAACGTGGAGCTGACCCTGCTCAGCAATGTCGCCGACCGCTACGCGCAAACCCTGGCCGCACGCCAGCGCCTGCAGATTGCCGAGCTCAACCTGGCGAATGCACGCCATGTGCTGAACCTGGTACAGACCCGCCACGACGCCGGTTCCGCCACGGCCCTGGAACTGGCTCAACAGAAGAGCCTGGTGGCCAGCCAGCAACGGCAATTGCCGCTGATCCAGCAATCGGTCGAAGAGTCGCAAATCACTTTGGCCGCCTTGCTCGGCCAACCCGTACAGGCTCTGGAACTGGGCGCTGAACCCTTCCAGGCATTGACCTGGCCGAGTATCGGGCCCGGTGTACCGAGCCAGTTATTGAGCCGGCGCCCCGACCTCGCCCAGGCCGAAGCCCAGTTGGCAGCGGCCCGTGCCGACGTCACGGTGGCCCGTGCAGCGATGCTGCCCTCAGTGACATTGGGCGCGACCCTCGGCTCTGGCGCATACAAGGCCCAAGAGGTCTTGCGCAGCCCCTTCTACACCCTGACCTCGGGCCTGATGGCGCCAATCTTCAACAATGGCCGGCTGAGCGCCGAGCGCGACAAGGCTCGGGCACGCCAGGATGAACTGCTGCAAAGCTACCGCGGGGCGATCATCAATGGCTTTGCCGATGTGGAAAAAGCCCTCAGCAGCATCACCCGCCTTGACCAGCAACGCCAGTGGCAAAGCGAGGAGCTGCAACAGGCGCAGACCGCGTTTCAGATTGCCCAGAGCCGCTACGAAGCCGGTGCCGAAGACCTGCTCACGGTGCTGGAAACCCAGCGCACTTTGTACGGCGCCCAGGACCAGAACGTGCTACTGCGCCTGTCGCGCCTACAAGCCAGCATCGCCCTGTACAAGGCATTAGGCGGTGGCTGGAAAACCAACATCTGATAAACGAAACTCATATTTCATACACGAGTTGTTTCTTCACCCTACATTCTTCACCTCAAGGTCCTTGGTAAAAAAGCCGTTATCACACGGAAGCCCGGGACCTCATGATGAAACCCAGCGTTGTTGTAAAAGGCCTGGCCTGCATTGGCTGCTGGTTGATACCGAACCTGGCGCTGGCCAAGCCCTTGATCGCCCCCACCGCAATCGACTGGCTGCTGGACTGCCCCCTCACCACGACGGCGCACTTGAACCCGCAAGTGGTTGGCCGCACCCAATGCGGCCTGGTCAACGTCCCCCGCGACCATGCCGCCCCCCAGCGCGGCCGCCTAAGCTTGAGCGTGACACGGGTAGGCGCACGGCAACCGCTCAACCGTGAAGGTGTCGTGTTCATCCAGGCCGGCGACCCCCTCCAGGCCAAGGACGTGCCTTTCGTTCTTCACCTCGCCAGCCGCTGGGAGTCGCTTGCTACCCAGGCCTATCGCACCCTGGTCGACCGTTATGACGTCATCGAGCTGAGCGCCCGCGACCTGCGCGAAGGCAATGCCGTGGAACAGGCCGCGCGGGACATGGAGTTCGTGCGCGGGCAACTTGACGAGGCGCGCCTCAACTACCTGGGCAACGCCGCTGCCACCCGCCTCGGCAGCCGCTACGGCACGCTGTTTCCCGAGCGTGTCGGGCGCATGGTGCTGATCAATGCCGAGCCTGGCGAAGCAGTCGCCACCGGTGTCGAGCAACTCTTGCTCAAGGAGTCGGCGCGCGCAGGCGCCGACGGCTGCGTCAACCGCTGGCTGGGGGATTTTCTCGCCTATGGTAGACAACCGCCGGCGTCCACGCGCTGTCTCGACCTCAGCGCCTGGGAGTAAGTAGCCCACGCATTTACGACCTCTTGCCACCAAAAACGACAGCCTGCGTTGACGCACTTCCCCAATCGTTATTAAGTGCTATTTATCCGCATTAATACGATAAATCACCGCCATGCTGACTCGCCCGCTACGCCGCAAACGCCAGAAGCTGTCCGATGTGATTGTCGAGTCGGTCAAGCGCTCGATCGTCACCGACGCCTTGAAGCCCGGCGACCGCCTGCCCACCGAACGCGAGCTGATGGAAAGCTTCCAGTGTTCCAAGGGTTCGGCACGCGAAGCGCTCAAGGCGTTGGAAGTGGAGGGCCTGGTGAGCACGCGCACCGGCCCCAGCGGCGGGGCTTACTTGAACCAGGCCGGCACCGAGCCGGCCAGCCGCGCCTTGCGCAATTACCTGCACTTCCAGCACTTGGACGGCGAGCAGGTCTACCAACTGCGCAAGGTCATCGAAGTGGAATTGGCGGTGTCGGTGCTCGGGCGTTTGAGCGAAAACGATTACACCGCCCTGCAAGCCAATGTGGATTTTTGCAGCGCCCCCGAAGACAGCGAAGCCGGCCAGCGCGAACAGCGCCTGGCGGAACTGGAGTTCCACAACCTGCTGGCCCGGGCCTGCCCCAACCCGCTGCTGAGCTTCATGGCGCAGTTTCTCAATGACTTGCTGCGCGACCTGGTGGTGCTGAAAAAAGCCTACAAGCCCAAACGCAAGCAGTTCGACGCGGCCAACCTCGACTATCACAAGCAACTGCTGATCGCCTTTCGCGCCGGGGACGAAAGCGCGGTGCGCAGCTTGATGCATGAACACATGTGCGATGCCGAACACCATATGACCGCGCTGGAAGGCCAAGTGAGCCCGCATTTCCTACTGGAGTTCGATCATCCTTAAACACGCCAACAATCCAATGTGGGAACCCGATCAATGTGGGAGCTGGCTTGCCTGCGATGCGGGCGCCTCGGTGTTACAGGGGACCGAGTCGATGCCATCGCAGGCAAGCCAGCTCCCACAGTTGACCCCGTTCACCCGCGAAATCGAGTTATCCAATAACAAGCCTGCCCACAGGCCCTTGCTCCACCGTATCGCCCTTGCCGCTCCTGCCAATAACTAAACCAGGGAGTCACCCCATGCAGCGTCGTACGTTATTGAAAGCCAGCCTCACCGCGGCCGCCGCCCTCAGCCTTCCGCTGAGCGTGCGTTCGGCATTCGCCGCCGAGCCCTTTACCTTTTACGGCCTCAAGTCCATGTCTGGCGCCTTTGCCAGCTATGGCAAATTTGCCGACATGGGTTCGCGCCTGGCGGTGCAACAACACCCCGAATTGCTCGGCCGCCCGCTGAACTACAAGGTCATCGACACCGAAGGCAACGCCGGCAAGGCAGTGCGCAAGGTGCAGGAGGCCATCGCGCAGGACGGCGCGCGGTTCTTCCAGGGCTGCACGCTGTCGTCTTCCGCCCTGGCCGTGGCCAAGGAAGTGGACAAGGTCGGCGGCGTGTTCATGACCCCGGTGGGCGCCGATGAAGTGACAGGCAAGGACTGCAACAACGCGACCTTCCGCTGGTCGGTGCCCACCTACGGCGCGATACGCGAAACCATGGTGCCGCTGATCAAGCTGCTGCCGGACGCCAAGCGCTGGTACACCATCACCCCGCAATACGTATTCGGCGAAGCCTTGCTCGAAGGCGCCAGAAACGTGCTCAAGGAGCATGGCCTGGAACACGTGGGCAACAGCTACCACTCGCTGCAGGAACAGGAATTCTCCGGCTACCTGACCAACGCCATTTCCACCAAGCCCGATGTGCTGGTGCTGCTCAACTTTGGCAGCCAATCGTCCAACACCCTGCGCCAGGCCGTGAACTTCGGCATCAAGGAGCGCATGAAGGTGCTGCTGGTGTGGTCTGCCGGCCTGGATCAGTTCCAGGAACTGGGCAGCGATGTGCTCGAGGGCGTGTACCTCGGCGCACAGTACTGGCACCAGGTCGACACCCCGCTCAACCGTGAACTGGTCAAGCTGACCCAGGCCAAGTACGGCATCAACCCCACCTACCCGCTGGCCGCCGACTACATCAGCACCAAAGTCATGCTCGACACCATCATTGCCACCGGCAGCTTCGACGGCCCGACCGTGGCCAAGGCCCTGCAAGGCTTGAGCTACGAAGGCCCGACCGGCAAGGAGTTAATCCGCGCCGGCGACCACCAGGTGATCAAGGACTACTACCTGCTGATCGGCAAGGCCAGCGGCGACATGGCCGACAAGGACGACCTGGCCAAAGTGCTCAGCGCTGGCCAATCGTTCCCCGCAGTCGAGGCGACAGGCTGCACGCTCGGCTGACCGCTTAACTTTTGTCGCGCAGGGCCGTGCAAGCGGCCGTCTGCGGAGGGTGCCTGCATGCTTAATTTGTACCTGTTCCAGATTCTCAACGGCCTTGGGCTGGGGATGATCTACTTCCTGATCGCGGTAGGTCTGACGATCATTTTCGGCCTGCTCAACTTCGTCAATTTCGCCCACGGCGCGTTCTTCCTGCTCGGCGCCTACATCTGCTACACCGCGGTGAGCCTCACCGGCAACTTCTGGCTGGCGCTGCTGATCGCGCCGCTGGTGGTGGCCGCGCTGGCCTGGGTGATCGAGCGCTTGCTGATCCAGCGCATCTACCACTTGCCACACATGTTCCAGATTCTGGTGACCCTGGGGATCGCCCTGATCATCCAGGAAGCCAGCGTGATGATCTGGGGGCCGGTGGGCAAAAGCGTCGCCGTGCCGGAACTGTTGCGCGGCGTGCTGGTGGTAGGTGATTTCGTCTACCCCTACTACCGCCTGTTCCTTATCGTGTTTTCCGGGCTGGTGGGCCTGGGCCTGTGGCTGCTGCTGGAACGTACGCGCTTCGGTGCTCTGGTGCGCGCTGGCAGTGAAAGCACCGAAACCGTGTCGCTACTGGGCACCAATATTTTCCGCCTGTTCTCCATGACCTTCGCCCTCGGCGTCGCCCTGGCCGGTGTCGCTGGGGTGTTGTTTGCGCCCTTGCGCGGCGCCCAGCCCTTTGTCGGCCCGGAGATTCTGGGCATCGCCTTCGTGGTGGTGGTGATCGGCGGCATGGGCTCGTTCAGCGGTGCGCTGGTCGGCGGTTTGCTGGTGGGCGTGGTGCAAAGCCTGATGACCACACTCTGGCCCCAGGGTGCGAGCCTGATGATCTACGGCGCCATGGCCGTGGTGATTCTGGTACGCCCTTATGGCCTGTTCGGGAGAGCCTGACATGAGCGATAAAAACCCGCTGCCGTTTGCCAAGACCCAATCCAGAGCCATGTTGCTGTGGGTGTTGGCCGTGCTGATCGGCCTGCCGTTGGTGTTGCCCTCGGCGACCCTGGCCACCGAGATCCTCATCTTTGCCATGGCCGCCCTCGCCTGCAACCTGCTGCTGGGCTATACCGGGCTGCTGTCCTTCGGCCAAGGCATCTTCTTTGGTGCCGGTGCTTATTGTGCGGCGCTGTTGATGATCCACCTGCAACTGGGCCTGTTAACCGCGTTGCTCGGCGCGGCGATTGCCGGTGGTTTCCTGGCGCTGCTGGTGGGCGCCCTGGCGATTCGGCGCACGGGCATTTACTTCGTGATGCTCACGTTGGCGTTCAGCCAGATGGCGTACTTCGTCGCCTACACCCTGAGCGACTGGACCGGCGGCGACAACGGCCTGCTCAGCGTGCCGCGCCCGGAGATTCGTGTGGGCGACACCGTGCTGCTGTCCCTGGCCGACGCCCGTGCCTTCTATGGTTTTGTCGCGGTGCTGTTCCTGCTGATCTTCATCGGCGCACGCCGGGTCATCGCTTCGCCGTTTGGCAGCACGCTGATGGCGATCCGCGAGAACGAAACCCGCGCCTCGGCCATCGGCTACGACACGCGCCACTTCAAGATCCTGGTGTTCGTGCTGTCCGGTGCGGTCACCGGGATTGCCGGGGCGCTGTACGCCATGCTGCTGCACTTTGTGCCGCTGTCGAATATCGATCTGGCAATGTCCGAGAACATCCTGATCATGACCATCGTCGGCGGCACCGGCTCGCTGTTCGGCTCGCTGCTGGGCGCCGGCTCCATCGTGCTGCTGGGCGACTTTCTCTCCGACCTGTGGCCGCGCTGGCTGATGCTGCTGGGGGTAATCCTGATCCTGGTGGTGATCTTCATGCGCGGCGGTTTGTGGGGCGGCCTCGCGTCGCTATTCGAGAAGGTGCGCGGCGCGCGCAAACCCGCGGTCGTCGCCAAGGAGGACGGGCTATGAGTGTCTTGCTGGAAACCCAAAACCTGGAGCTGGCCTACGGCGCGTTCCACGCGGTCAATGGCGTCAACCTCAAGGTTGAAGCCGGCACCATCCACACCATCATCGGCCCCAACGGCGCGGGCAAGACCAGCCTGTTCCACTGCCTGACAGGTGAACGCCAGGCCACCGCCGGGGCGATCCATTTCGACGGCAAGAACCTGATGCGCAAGCCCGCCCACGGCCGCGTCGGCCTGGGCATGGCGCGCTCGTTCCAACTCACCAGCCTGTTCCAGAACCTCAGCGTGCGCGAAAACCTGCGCCTGGCCGCCCAAGGCCGCGATGGCTCGCGTGCCTTGAACTTCTGGCGTCGGGTGGACAGCCAGCGCGAACACCTGGAGATGGCCGACCAGGTGCTGGAACGCCTGCAACTCACGGCACGCGCCGACACCCTGGCCGGTGAGTTGTCCCACGGCCAGCAACGGGTGCTGGAGGTGGGCATGTCGATCTGCTCCAAACCCAAACTGTTGATGCTCGACGAGCCCACCTCGGGCATGGGCATCGACGATATTCCGATCATGACCCAACTGATCAGCGACCTTGGGCGCGACCATACGGTGCTGTTGATCGAACACAACATGAGCATCGTCATGTCCATCAGCCAGCGCATCACGGTGATGAGCCATGGGCAGATCCTGGTGGAAGGCACGCCGGAGTTCGTGCGCGCCGATGAACGTGTGCGTACTGCCTATCTTGGGGAGGCTGCCTGATGCTGATCGTCGAGAATATCCATTCCTACTACGACAAAAGCCATGTGCTTGAAGGCGTGTCGCTGAGCGTCAACCCTGGCGAACTGGTGACTCTGCTCGGCCGTAACGGTGCCGGCAAGACCACCACCCTGCGCAGCATCCTCGGCATCATCTGCCCGCGCCAGGGTCAGATCCACTTCAACGGCCAGGCGTTGGTAGGGCAGAAGATCTTTGAAATTGCGCGCCAGGGCTTGGCGCTGGTGCCGGAAAACCGCGGGATTTTCCGCCTGCTGACGGTGGAGGAAAACTTGCGCATCGCTGCCCGCAAGCACAGCCGCTGGCAACTGGAAGACGTATACGCCATGTTCCCGCGCCTCAAGGAGCGGCGCAAAAACGCCGGCCATGCGTTGTCCGGCGGCGAACAGCAGATGCTGGCCATCGCCCGCGCCCTGCTGAACGACCCCAAGCTGCTGATCCTCGACGAACCCACTGAAGGCCTGGCCCCGGTGATCGTCGACGAGCTGGTGAAGATCCTGCGCAAGGTCAAGGACGAGGGTCTGCCGGTGTTGCTGGTGGAACAGAACCTGATGGTCTGCGACAAGCTCGCCGACCGTCATTACGTGCTCGAACAGGGCCGCGTGGTGTACGAGGGCAGCGCCGCTGACTTCCGCGCCGACCCGACGATCAAAAACCGATACCTGGCCTTGAGTGCCTGAGTGGAGATTCCTGATGAATAGTCTTGCGCAACCGCTCCAGAGCAATGCCCCGCTGATCAACCGCGACCGTTTGTGGCAGTCGCTGATGGACCTGGCTCGGCTCGGCGCCACGGCCAAGGGCGGCGTGTGTCGCCTGGCCCTCACCGACCTGGACCGCCAGGCCCGCGACCTGTTCGTGCAGTGGTGCGAAGCCGCCGGGTGCAGCGTCAGTGTGGATGCCATCGGCAATATTTTCGCGCGGCGCCCTGGACGCAACCCCGCCCTGCCCCCGGTCATGACCGGCAGCCATATCGACACCCAGCCCACCGGCGGCAAGTTCGACGGTTGCTACGGGGTAATGGCCGGGCTGGAAGTGATCCGCACGCTCAATGACTTGCAGATCGAAACCCAGGCACCCATCGAAGTGGTGGTGTGGACCAACGAAGAAGGCTCGCGCTTCCCGCCGTGCATGATGGGCTCCGGGGTATTTGCCGGGAAGTTCGACTTGCAGGAGACTCTCGACAAACTCGACGACCAGGGCCTGTCGGTAGGCAGCGAATTGCAGCGCATCGGCTATGCCGGTTCGCGTGTGGTGCTGGGCCATCCGGTGGGCGCTTATTTCGAGGCGCATATCGAGCAAGGCCCGGTGTTGGAGGACCAGGCGATTACCCTGGGGGTTGTGATGGGCTGCCTGGGCCAGAAGTGGTTCGACCTGACCCTCACCGGCGTCGAGGCGCATGCGGGCCCTACGCCCATGCACCTGCGCAAGGATGCCCTGGTGGGCTCTGCCGAGGTGGTGAGCGCGGTCAACCGTATCGCCCATCAGCATCAGCCTCACGCCTGCGGCACCGTCGGCTGCCTTAACCTGCACCCTGGCTCGCGCAACGTGATCCCCGGCCAGGTGCACATGACCATCGACCTGCGTCACCTGCACGCCGACAAGCTGCAAGCCATGGTCGATGAAGTGCGCGCAGTGATCGAAGACGCGGCCGCCCGCCACGGCTTGACGTTTGAACTGACGCCCACCGCCGACTTCCCGCCGCTGGACTTTCACCCGACCTGCGTCAACGCCGTGCGCGAGGCTGCCCAGGCATTGGGCTTGAGCCATATGGACATTGTCAGCGGCGCCGGGCATGACGCGATTTTCGTCGCTGAACTGGGCCCGGCCGGGATGATCTTTGTGCCGTGCGAAGGCGGCATCAGCCATAACGAAATCGAAAACGCCGCGCCGGATGATCTGGCCGCAGGCTGCGCGGTGTTGCTGCGCGCCATGGTCAACGCGGCGCAGGGAGTTCAAGCATGAGTGAGATCGGCCAATTGACGGCGGTGCAACTGCTGCAACACTTTCGTGACAAGACCTTGTCGCCCGTGGAGGTCACCGAAGACGCGTTGCTGCGCATCGAGCGCTACAACCCGGTGGTGAATGCTTACTGCCATGTCGACCCGCAAGGCGCCCTGGACGCTGCGCGGGCGTCGGAACAACGCTGGTTCAAGGGCGAACCTTGCGGCGCCCTGGATGGCGTGCCGGCGTCGATCAAGGACCTCACGCTGACAGTCGGTATGCCCACGCGCAAAGGCTCACGCACCTCCAGTGCCGAGGGCCCGTGGGACGTGGACGCGCCCTTCTCGGCCTTCATGCGCAAGGCTGGCGCGGTGCTGCTGGGCAAGACCACCACCCCGGAATTCGGCTGGAAAGGCGTGACCGACAACCCGCTGTACGGCATCACCCGCAACCCGTGGGACACGCGCACCACCGCCGGTGGCTCGTCCGGGGGCGCCGCTGCGGCGGCGGCGTTGAACCTGGGCGTGCTGCACCAGGGCAGCGACGCCGGCGGCTCGATCCGTATTCCCTGTGCGTTTACCGGCACCTTCGGGATCAAGCCGACCTTCGGCTATGTGCCGCAATGGCCGGCCAGCTCCATGACGATCCTGTCGCACCTGGGGCCGATGACGCGCACCGTGGAAGACAGTGTGCTGATGCTGCAAGCCGTGGCGCGACCGGATGCACGGGACGGCTTGATCGGCGCGCCGCGAACCACGCCCTGGCTGGTTCCAGGGACGGACTTGAAAGGGTTGCGTATCGCCTATAGCCCCACGTTCGGCTATGTGAAAGTCGACCCGCAAGTCGCCCAGGTGGTGGATCAGGCTGTGCAGGGCCTGGTGCAACTGGGCGCCCATGTCGAACAGATCGACCCCGGTTTCAGCGACCCATTGGACGTCTTCAGCACCTTGTGGGCCGCCGGTGCCGCTCGCCTGACCGGCACGATGAGCGAGGCGCAAAAGCAACTGCTGGACCCAGGGCTTCTACGTATTGCGCAACGGGGCGAGCGCTTGAGCCTGGACAATTTCAACGCAGCCCTGGAAGCCCGGGCGGCGCTGGTTGCACGGATGGCAGCCTTCCATGAGCATTACGATGTGTTGGTGTCACCGATGATGCCGATCACCGCGTTCGAGGCGGGGCATAACGTACCACCGGGTTCGGGAATGACTGAGTGGATGGAATGGACGCCGTTCACCTACCCGTTCAACCTTACCCAACAACCGGCGGCGTCAGTGCCCTGTGGGTTGGCGGCAAATGGCTCGCCGGTGGGCTTGCATGTGGTGGGTGCGCGGTTTGCCGATGAGCAAGTACTTAGGGTGTGTCACGCGTATGCACAGGCATTCCCCACAGCGCACTTGCACACACCGAAAATCCCGACCTGAAATACCTACAACTGTGGGAGCTGGCTTGCCTGCGATAGCGCTGTTTCAGTCAGCACATTGGCCTCTGACACACCGCCGTCGCAGCTTCTACACAATTTTGTAGGTTGTAGCAGCCAACGGTAACCACGATGCGAAGCGAGCCGCTCTTGATCTTGCTCTTGA
>NZ_BCBO01000017.1:0-581 GCF_001320835.1 Pseudomonas sp. NBRC 111138
ACCATCCAACTGTGTTGACTGCCAGGCTGCCTTCGCAGGCAAGCCAGCTCCCACATAGGACTGCGGCGCGTCAGGTGGACAAGCGTCGCTGTCAGGCCGCCACGGGAGCAAGCTCCCTCGCCACAGATACAGCGTCGTACCAAAGTTATGTAGATACCTATGCTGCGATAGCGGTGTGTCAGAGGCCGTTGGGCTAACTGAACCGCCGATTTCGCAGGCAAGCCAGCCCCACATGGATCGCATTCCAATCCTGCATCGCTCTACAATGCCCCTATTCATCCCCGGGGGCTTCATGGACATCGAACTGGCACGCACCTTCCTCGAAATCACCCGCTGCGGCAGCCTGGCCGCGGCGGCCGAGAAACTGCACGTCACCCAGACCGCTATCACCGCTCGTGTCAAAAACCTCGAGAACCAGCTCGGTTGCACGCTGTTCGTGCGCAACCGTGCCGGTGCGCGGCTGACCGCCGACGGCGAGGCCTTCGTGGTGTACGCCAACCAGTTGCTGCAAACCTGGGAAGCCGCCCGCCGTGACCTGCCATTGCCGGACGGCTATCGCAATGTGCTGCATATCGGCGGGG